>CAXTBJ010000102.1:5712-10035 GCA_964242585.1 uncultured Bryocella sp. | reverse complement strand
CCTTTTTCATTCGCGACGGCTTCTGGCTTGAGTTCTATGCCGGCAATAACGGAGACACCTCCGAGTCCAACGCCAGCTGGGCGCACCCCGCCAGCAACCCCGCCGAGATGAGGATGTACCAGACCCTGGGAGAAACGGCCTACATGCAGCAAAAGCACGATCTTTCCGTGCTGTTCGTGAAGAGGCATCCTTTTCTTTTCGGAGAGCTCTGTGCCCGCCGCGCCATACGTTTTTGGACGGGGTACTGGTCGTTCCGGCCCGGCTATCTCAGGTATGAGCCCTTCGATCTGCCCAATGTGCCCTTCTGTCTTTTTCTGCTCTACTTCACCGTGCGCGGCCTCCGCCGCTGGCACCGACAGGACAAGGCCGGCGTGCGTCCCTATCTGTTGGCCGTGCTTGTCTTTCCGATCCCGTACTACCTGACCCATAGCTCGATGGACTACCGTCAGCCGCTGGAGCCGGTTCTCGTACTGCTGGTCACGGTGGGCCTGTTCGGCGCCGGCATGACGCGGCCCGGCAGGCGCCACGCTGCCGCAAAACACGCCGAATCCACGTCCGTACTCGTCTAGGACCTTGCTCACAGACGTTCCCGCGCAACGCTCTTCCGGTCTCGCGCTAGGCGCCATTCCCGGGAACGTGCATTCTCCTCGTGCCTCCTTCACGTCCGAGGTCGTTGCCATAATCGGCTCTGCCCTTGCCTATGACAGAACTCTTACGTGAGAAAGCGGCCGAGCCCGTTATGGTGGAAAAGAAGCAGCTTGCCCGAGGAGATGTATGAGTCCCGTATCCACCCCTGAAGTCAGCGCCCCGCAGATCCACGACACCCCCGCGGCCGCGGCAGCCGCGCCAGTCACACTGCGCAGCAGCGGCAGCGCCCTGCATGAGACCACTGAAAAGATCAAGCAGGATCTGCGCATGGGCCGTGAGCACCAGGAAGGCCGCATCAACTGGATCACCAGCATCTTCATGGGCGTCTTCCACCTGCTGGCGATCGTGTCTCTCTTCTTCTTTTCGTGGAAGAATCTGGCCGCCGCCGCGATCATGTATTTTCTCGCCATCAACGTCGGCATCGGCATGAGCTATCACCGCCTGCTGACGCACCGCGGCTACCGTACGCCGAAATGGCTGGAATACCTCCTGGCCGGCTGCGGCACCATGGCGCTTGAGGGCGGACCGATCTTCTGGGTGGCCACCCACCGTGTGCACCATCAGTACTCCGACCACGAGGGCGACCCGCACACCCCGCATGACGGTACCTGGTGGGCCCACGCCGGTTGGATTCTCTCCGGCCGCGCCCTGCACTCCGAGACCGCCCTGCTGGGCCGCTACGCTCCGGATCTGACTCGCGACAAGGTGCACGTCTGGCTGTCGCGCTTCCATTGGCTGCCCCTGACGGTTGCCGGATTCCTGCAGCTGGCCATCGGCGCGGCGCTGGCGCACCCCGGTCATCGCATCGTCGGCGCCATCGGCATGATGCTCTGGGGCACGTTCCTGCGCACCACGCTCGGCCTGCACGCCACGTGGCTGGTCAACTCGGCCACGCACCTTTGGGGCAACCGCCGTTTTGAGACCCGCGACGATTCGCGCAACAACTGGTGGGTCGCGCTGATCACCGGCGGCGAGGGCTGGCACAACAACCACCACGCACATCCGGTCAGCGCACGCCACGGCCTTGCCTGGTACGAGTTCGACATCAACTACTACGGCATCTGGGTGATGGAAAAGATGGGCCTGGCAAAGAAGGTGCAGCTCGCCAAGTACGATCCCAACGATCCGCGCCCGGCAGGCGCCAACTAGGGGCGCATACCCAAAACAGCAAGGGCCGTCTTGAACCCGATGGCGGCCCTTGCTGTTTCTGTTTAGACTGTTTCTGCTCAGGGCTGTATCTGCTCAGAGGAGCCGCTATACTCTCCCTCGAAGCCCATGAACCTCACCCGCCGCCGCGCCAGCCAGGCCTTCTTTATCACGCTCGGCGTCTGCCTGATCTGCCTCGCGGTGGCGCTGAACGTTACCTGGGTGATGCACAACGGACGCCGCCTGGCCATAGATCTCCTCGGTGTTCTGCTGTTTGCCATCCTCATCGCCGGCGTTGTGCTCAACACCGTCTTTCTGCTCCGTGAAATTCGCCGCAATGAACGCCAGGACAGCTTCCTGAACACCGTCACCCACGAGCTCAAGACCCCCATCGCGAGCATCCGGCTATACCTGGACACCCTCGAACGCCGTCCCGTGGCCGAGGATCAGCGCCAGACCTTTTACCGCATCATGCGCGCCGATACCGACCGTCTCCTCGGTACGGTCGAACAGGTGCTCAAGGCCGGGGAACTCGGCCAGCGCGCCCGCACCGGGGAACGCAGCCGACTGGAACTGCAGCCGCTGCTCGCCGAATGCATCGCCACCACGCTCGACCGGCACCATCTTGAAAGACAGGCCATCGTGCAGGAAAATACCCCGGGCAACGTGCGCCTCTTCGTTCTCGGCCACGTCGAAGACCTGCGCACCGCCATTCTCAACCTGCTCGACAACGCGGTGAAATACTCCCCGCACGGCGTACATATCCGCTGCCGCCTCTCCATCGAGCGCTACACCTTCGCCGTTTTGTCGATCGCCGACACCGGCCTCGGTCTGCCCTCCAATGAGTTGAAGCGCATCTTTCGGCGGTTCTATCGGGCCGACGCGACGGACCGTGCGAAGATCAAGGGCACGGGGCTGGGGCTGTTTCTTGTGCACACCATCGCGCGCCAGCACGGGGGTGAGGTGCGCGCCCTGAGCGAAGGCCCCGGCCATGGCGTGACCATGCTCTTGAAGCTGCCGTTGGCGCTGAGTTGACATATCGAACCGGCTTGGTTTGGCGATCACCCGCCAGCTGTACCGGTGATAGCTGTTATCTCCGCATAAATCTATGAGTTCTCCTCTGATTGCCGTCATTGAAGATGAAGAGCACCTGGCCCAGGGATTGATCTTCAACCTGCGCGCCGAGGGCTACGAAACGCACCATGAGGCGGACGGAACAGCGGCGCTCGACTGGCTGCTCGCGCCGGAGTCGCGCCCCGCGGCGGTGCTGCTCGACGTGATGCTGCCCGGCGCGGACGGCTTCGCCATCATCCGTAGCCTGCGCAAGGCCAGATGCTATGTGCCGATCCTGCTGCTGACGGCGCGCGGCCGCACGGAGGATATCGTTGAGGGCTTTGAGGCCGGGGCGGACGATTACCTGCCCAAACCCTTCGATCTGAATGTCCTGCTGGCCCGGTTGCACAGCCTGCTCCGCCGCAAGCAGTGGCTGGGTGAGGAGCAAACCGTGCCGGGCACGACACCGATGGAGGGGCCTGCCGCGAATGCCGCTACAAAGCCCAATTTGCTTACCCTGGGCGACCACACCGTCGACTTCGACAACCTGGAGATTCGCGGCGGCGAGGGGGTGATCCGGCTCACGGTGATGGAGGCCGATCTGTTGCGCTACCTGGTCGAGCGGCCCGGACGCGTGGTCTCCCGCAAAGAGCTGCTCGAAGAGGTGTGGCGTGTGCACGGCGACACCGATACCCGGCCCATCGATAACTTCATCGTGCGCCTGCGCCGCTATCTGGAGCCGCAGCCGAGCGATCCGGTGTATCTGCTGACCGTGCGCGGGGTGGGCTACCGTTTCGCGGGACCGCCTGTGGCATAGACTACCCACGACGTAAGCCGCCTGCTATATAGACCGCGGCAGAATCTCGACCCGCAATCCCTCTGCTCCCACCCGCGAGCGGCAAGCATCACATGGGCATGGCGAAGCTCGCGCTCCAGATCGAAAAGATGCACTGCGGTGCCTGCGTGCGCCGGGTTACCCAGACCCTGAACGCCCTTCCCGGTACGCACGCCGATGAGGTCGGGATCGGCTCGGCTCGCGTGACCACCGAAGCGCCGGCGAACCAGCTCGTGCAGGCGCTGGAGGCCGCGGGCTTTTCGGCACAGGTCGTCGTGGCCTAATGGCCGGCTCCCTCGCCAGTTCGGATGCGGAGATCTCAGGTGAGATCTCCGAGCACACGCTCGGCATCGGGGGCATGAGCTGTGCGGCTTGCCAAGTCCATGTGCAACGCGCGTTAGAGGCAGTGCCGGGCGTCCAATCCGTCTCCGTCGATCTGCTGGGACGCAAGGCCCGCATCGTAGGAACTCCACGAAGACAAGGCATCGCTCCGGTGAGCGAAGCACTTCTCACCGAGGCCGTTCGCGGCGCCGGCTACGAGGTGACCTCAGGCGCGGCCGGCGCGGGCAGTTTGGCCGTCGCAGGCACGGATGCGCGTGGGTCTGCGACGGACATGAACTCGATGGACTCGATGGACTCGA
>CAXTBJ010000102.1:3446-5612 GCA_964242585.1 uncultured Bryocella sp. | reverse complement strand
ACTCGATGGACTCGATGGACTCGAACGAACGGTCGCTCGGCCTCAGGGCAGCGCTCTCCCTGCTTGCCGGCGCGGTCGCGATGGGGCTGTCCATGCCTCTGATGAGGCCGCTCATGGACGGAAACGCCGCCACTGCGGCCGATCCGCTCAACCGCTGGCTGCTCCACCTGACCATGCCCCTGCTGCCGGCGGCGCTGATGAGCCTGCCGCCGCAGCCGGTGCGATGGGTCCTAGGCGCTCTGGCGCTCGGGACCATGCTTTTCGCCGCGCCGGAGATCTACGGCGCGGCTTGGCGCGCGGCACGTCATCGGACGACCAACATGAACACGCTGGTCGCCCTGGGAACGCTTTCGGCCTTCGGCGTCTCCTTTGCCGCCACGCTGGCCGATGCGCTGCACAGCCCGCTGCCGCTGTTCGGTGACGTGTACTACGAGGCCGTCGTGCTGATCCTCGGCTTCCTGCTGGCAGGCCGCTGGCTGGAGGGCCGGGCCCGCCGCCGCGCGGTCGCGGATGTGGGCAGCTTTGCCCGGCTTGGGGCCTCGCAGGCCCGCTGGCTCGCCGATACGGCACCGGCCGATCCGCAAACGCTCCTGAGCTCGCCGGAGACGCTGTTGCCGGTCGACGCCCTTGCGGTCGGCGACGTGCTTCGCGTACTGCCCGGCGACCGCGTGCCGCTGGACGCCGAGGTGCTGGCCGGCCGCAGCGCCGTGGACGAGTCGATGCTCACCGGTGAGCCCCTGCCGGTGACGCGGAGCGTGGGCGACCGGCTGCTCGGCGGAACGTTGAATCTAGACGGTGCGCTGATCCTGCGCGCAACCGCGCTTGGAGCGGATTCGACGCTTGCGCAGATGGGCCGGCTGCTCGAGCGAGCCCGCTCTACCCGCGCCCCGCTGCAACGCTTGGCAGACCGTGCCAGCGCCGTCTTTGTCCCTTCGGTTTTGCTGCTCGCGGCGGTCACTTTTTTAGCCTGGGCCGTGGCCGACAACACCGGCACGCACCACATCGGTCTGGGCCGGGCCATCTCGCTCGCGATCTCCGTGCTGGTCATCGCCTGCCCCTGCGCCATGGGGCTGGCGGTACCGGCGGCCGTGGCGGTGGCTTTGGGCGCGGGAGCCCGGGCCGGCGTGCTCTTCAAGGACGGCGAGGCGATCGAGCGGCTGGCCGGTGCGCAGGTGATCGCCTTCGATAAAACCGGCACGCTGACCGAGGACACGCCCCGCATCGCCGCCTTCCTTCGCACTGCGGATTCGATCCATGCAGAGGCCACGCTCTTAGCCTGGGCGAACGCCGTCGAGGGGCTGTCCACGCATCCGCTCGCGACCGCGATCCGCAACTTTGCGTCGGGCCGGCAACCCACATTCGACACATCTCGGAACGCAGATCCGGTCCTGGTTTTGGAACAGGGCCATGTGCTCCCGGGCATCGGTACGGAGGCCACCCTCGAAGGGCGACGAATCGCCATCGGCAGCGCCGCCTTGCTGCCGGGCGGGGACTTGGCGGTCTTGCCCGAAGCGCCGGACGCTCTGCGTCAGGCGACTCCCATGTACCTCACGGTGGATGGCCGGCACGAGGCCACCTTTTATGCCCTGAACGCGCTGCGGCCCTCCGCGGCTGGGCTCGCCGCGGCCATGGCACGCCTCGGCCTGCGCAGCATTCTGCTCACGGGAGACACCGCGGAAGCCGCCCACGCCGTCGCCGCCGAGGCCGGCATCGCGGACGTACGTGCCAAGCTGCTGCCGGAGCAAAAAGTTCTCGCGATCGAGGCCCTGCAACAGGAGGGCCTGCGGGTCGCCATGGCCGGCGACGGTCTCAACGACGCCGGAGCGCTCGCGCAGGCCGATGCCGGCATCGCCGTGGCCTCCGGCGCCGACCTTGCCCGCGAGGCCGGCCACATCGTGCTCCTGCACCCGGACTTGCGGCTGATCCCACTCGCCGTTCGCCTCGCCCGCAGGGCGCGACGCATCATGCGCCAGAATCTGGTGTGGGCGGTGGGGTACAACCTGCTCGGCATTCCGCTGGCGGCCGGATTGCTGCTGCCTCGATTCGGCATCGCGCTCAGCCCCGCCCTCGCCTCGGCCGCCATGGCGCTCAGTTCGGTCAGCGTGCTGCTGAATGCGTTAAGACTGGCAAAGAAGCAGGGATAGGCTTAGGGCACAGGGAGTAGGG
>CAXTBJ010000102.1:2248-3346 GCA_964242585.1 uncultured Bryocella sp. | reverse complement strand
ACGGGGAGTAGGGCACGGAGAACAAGGAACAGGGCACAGCTTCTAGAAAAGCCTTACCTATGCGTATAGATTCCTCCCACCCCGGCTTCGGGAATGACAACAAAAGGCGGAATGCCTCTCCCCCATTAGCTATTCTCACTGAGCCCTAATACCTGTCCTCCGTGCCCTAACCCCCTGTCCTCCGTGCCCTAATCCATAATCTCTGTGCCCTAATCCCTGTGCCCTGTGCCCTAACCCCTAACCCCTAACCCCTGTACCCTGTACTCAACCCGTGCGCCTCTTTACCCGCTATATTCTTCGCGAGATCATCGGCTACGCCCTGCTGGGTGGGCTGCTGTTTACCTTTGTGCTACTGATGCGTTATCTGCTGCCCCTGCTGGAGCTGTTTGTGCGCGGGGTGGCCTCGCCGTTTGACCTGCTGCGGCTGCTGTCGTGGCTGCTGGCAAACTCCCTGACCCTGACCCTGCCGATGGCCGTGCTCATCGGTATCCTGCTGGGCCTGAGCCGGCTCGCTGCCGATAGCGAGATCACGGCCATGCGCGCCAGCGGCGTCGGCGTGGTTGAATTCTTGCGCATCGTCAGCCTGCTGGCGGCCGTGTGCTGGCTGGGCGGTTTGGCCAATGCGCTCTACGTGGCCCCACGCGCCTCCGCCGCGCTGCTGCGCTATGAGGAGGCCAGCAAGACCTCGCAGGCGACCCTGGAGGTACAGCCCAGGGTCTTCTACGAGGACCTGAAGAACTACGTTCTGTATGTCCAGGAGGTCATGCCTGGAGCCAACGGCACGGCCCTGTGGAAGAACGTCTTCCTGGCCGATCTCTCGCAGCCGGCGTCGCCGCACATCATCACCGCGAAGGAAGCGGTGGTGCTCGGCGGCGGCGGGCAGACCCTGCACCTGGAGCTCGCCGACGGGGCCCGCCACGATATGGCCGCCGGCAACCCGGGCCAGTACGATATCTCCACCTTCACCTCCACCGATCTGCCCGTGCAAAGCGGGCAGGGGGAGGAAACCCAGCACATCACGCGGCGGGATACGCCGTTGCAGGCCATGGCGACGCGCGAGCTTTGGGCACGCAGCTATGGGACCGGCGGCCAGGAGAC
>CAXTBJ010000102.1:0-2148 GCA_964242585.1 uncultured Bryocella sp. | reverse complement strand
CTGCACCGCCGGCTGGCCTTTCCTACCGCATGCCTGGTGCTGATGCTGGTCGGCGTTCCGCTCGGCCTCAGCTCCAAGCGCGGCGGCAAGGGTGCGGCCTTTGCCCTGACGCTGTTGCTGGTTTTCCTCTACTACTTCGCCTCGCTGATGGGCACGGCTCTGGCGCGCGACGGCAAGGTACCCGCCGGTCCCGGGGTCTGGGCCGCGAATCTGCTGTTTTCGATCGTGGGCGTCGTGCTGATCCAGCAAATGTCGACCGGCGGCGCGGTCCTGTCCTACCTCGCCTCGCTCGGGCCGTCGCTGCGCCGCGCCTCGTCGGCGACCGAGCCCTCGACGGCCA
Source organism: uncultured Bryocella sp. (assembly GCA_964242585.1). GTDB lineage: Bacteria > Acidobacteriota > Terriglobia > Terriglobales > Acidobacteriaceae > Granulicella. Next base: position 1,808 of record CAXTBJ010000102.1, on the reverse strand, counting down.
GTTCCCGAATCGGCGGCCGCGGTTCCCTGCCCCTCCTGCAGCGCCTGCGGCTGGCCCTGCACAGCCGTTTTCCGCTCATTCTGGACGAGTACGTCATGGGCAGCTTTCTGCGCAACTTCACGCTCGTGCTGGCCGGCATCACCGTCCTGTTCCTTATCTTCACCCTGTTTGAGCTGCTGGGCGATATCGTCCGCTACCGCACCCCGCTGGTCACGGTGGGCGAGTACCTGTTCAACCTGATCCCCTTTGTGCTCTACAACATGACGCCGCTGTGCTCGCTGGTCGCCGTGCTGATCACCTTCGGCGGGCTCAGCCGCTCCAGCGAGCTCACGGCGATGAAGGCCACCGGCGTCAGCCTGTACCGTATCGTAGTCCCTGTCCTGGTAATCGCGGCGACGCTGTCGATCGCGCTGTTCGCCTTTGACGAGCTGTACCTGCCCACCGCCAACCGCCGCCAGGAGGCGCTGCTCTCGGCTATCAAGGGCAAACCCTCGCAGACGTTTTTGAGGCCCGACCGCAAGTGGATCTCCGGCCAGGCCAACGGCTCGGGCGACCCCAAACGCATCTTTTACTACCAATTTTTCGACCCGGACCGGGACGTCTTCGCCAATCTCACCGTCTTTGAGTTTCAGCCGGGCACCTTCACCCTCAGCCGCCGTATCTTCGCTGAAAGCGCTCGTTGGGACCCGGACAGCAGACGGTGGCTCCTGAGCGGCGGCTGGCAGCGCACCTTCACGGGGGAAACCATCTCCAGCTACAGCACCTTCCGCAGCGCGACCTTTCCCGAAATTCACGAGCAGCCGTCCTATTTCAAGAAAGAAGAGCGCCCGTCGCAGGAGATGAGCTACGACGAACTCAACCGCTACATCGACGATCTGCAGCAGAGCGGCTTCGACACCACGCGGCTGCGCGTCCAGCTCAACCGCAAGATCGCCTATCCGCTGGTCACGCTGGTGATGGCGATTCTGGCCGTGCCGTTCGCACTGTCCACGGGAAAACGGGGCAATATCGCGGGGCTGGGCGCGGGGGTCGGTGTGGCCATCGCGTATTGGGTGATCGCGGGAATCTTTGAGAATCTAGGCGATGTGAACTCCCTGCCGGCCGTGCTGGCCGCCTGGTCCCCTGACCTATTGTTTGCCATGACCGGCTCCTACCTTCTGTTGCGCACGCCCACCTGAGCCGGCGTGGGGCCTGCCGTGAAACTGAGCTCTGAAAAGTTCCGTCTCCAGCCTGCCCGAAAGCGCGAATGACGTCCCGCTTCCCTCAACAACCGACCAATCTCGCATAGACTGATGGAGATGACGAAAGTGAATCTTCGCCTGCTTCTTCTGGCCGGTGCGGCGGCCTGTGCCGCGACGGCAAGCGCTCAAACACATTCCACTGCAACCAGTACCGGCACCTCCGCGGCACACCGGAGCACAAGCACCGCCGCCCACAAGGCGCCTGTCAAGTCGGAGTGCGTCACCATTCCGGGTCTGTCGCCCAGCATCCCCGCGCTGCCGACGGGCAGTCCCTGCCCCAAGTCCCTGATTACGGTCAGCGTGGTCGAAAAGATCGATCTTTCGCCGCTGATCGGGCCGCTGCTGCGGGAGGGCTTCAAGAGCGTCTCCTCGAACTTCACACTCGCCTATGTGGACCAGCGCCTCGGCACCGGCGCGCTCGCGCAGCCGCACATGTTTTACACCGTGCAGTACACCGGCTACCTGGCCGACGGCACGAAGTTCGATTCCTCTTACGACCATCCGGGCGGCAAGCCGTTGTCGTTCCCCTATGGCGCGCATCGCGTGATTCCCGGCTGGGATCTCGGC
>CAXTBJ010000101.1:0-10136 GCA_964242585.1 uncultured Bryocella sp. | reverse complement strand
CATCCTCATGACAAGCAGGCTCGTCACACTCGCAACTTCATAACAGCCTCTAGTGGTTCGTGTTGCCAGCCAGCAGGTCTAGCGCATGGGGCAGCAGCGGTAGTACGGCGTGGAGGGAGCTGACGGCCCCGGCGGGGTTGCCGGGCAGATTCAGGATCAGGGCGTCGCGGGCGATGCCGCAGACGCCGCGTCCCAGGGCGGCGAAAGGAGTCTCGTGTGCTCCAGTTTGCCGGATCAACTCCGCCAGACCGGGTACGAGCCTTTGGCAGACGGCCAGGGTGGCTTCAGGGGTGTTGTCCCGTAGAGCCAGGCCGGTGCCGCCGGTTGTCAGCACCAGGGAAGCCATACCGACTGCCGCGTGAAGGCCTGTGGTGAGCGCGAGGAGGTCGTCGGAGAGGATCTGTACCGGAAGAATATCGGCTCCGGCGGCTTCGAGAACAGCGGCCAGGGCCGGGCCGGAGCGGTCGACCTGGGTGCCGGCGAAGCAGCGGTCGCTGACCGTGAGCACAACGGCGCGGCGGCCCGCGAGGGACGGTGTCGGCATGAGGCCAGCATAGCCGAGCGCGCGCCGAGCGTAGCCGAGCGCAGCCGAAAGAAGGCCAGCGCACCCGGGAAGCATACCTCCATCTGTGTATGGGATGAGAGAATCATCTCGGGATGACGCGTGGCTTCAGCGTAGCCCGCAACCTTCTCCGCGCCTCCATCGTCTGACCGTAAGCGACCCTATGGCAGCTCAAATCCCAAGCCCGACTGAAGAAACCGAGCTGCGCTCCGCAACCGCTCTTGAGGAGCCGGCAGAAAAGGCCGGGGCGGCGACGGTGCATATGGAGCGGGACACGGTGACCTCACCCGTAACGCCTCCGGACCCGGACGCGCCCTTGTCGTTTGTGCCGCATATGCCTTTGGAGCAGACGACGCGTCCGCAGCCTTTGCGCATCCGCACGGGCCGGTATGGGGAGCTTGAAGAGCATGAGCTGGTTCGGCTGCTTGACTCCATTGAGGATGAACGTGCCCGTTCGCGCTTTCGCGAGTCGGTATACATCTCGATCTTTGTCTGGATGGCGATCGCGCTGATTGCGCTGTTCGGGCCGAAGTATCTGTGGCACGCGCCCAAGCTGGTGTTGCCGTCCGAGGTGCTGCGCACTCGCGAACTGATGACCCTGACGGACCCCAGCCTGAGCACACCGCACGCCCGCTCCTCCCCGCCCGTGGATACGCGCACGCTGGAGCACCTCCGTTCGTCGGAGCCCAAAGAAACCAGAGAGCCGAAGCTGCCCTCGCACGCGCCAGCCCCCACGCCTGTACCCCGTACCGCGACGCAACCGGCACCCCGGCCGGCCGCCAATCCGCTGAAGATCGCCCCCGCGACCGCGCCGCCGAATCTGCCGATGGCGCCGGCACCGCAACCGGCGCCGCGCCGCCCACCGCCGCCGGTGGTCGCCGACGCCCCCACGCCACAGCCCTCGGCGCGACCGAACTTCAACACCGGCCCCGCTTCAGCCAGCGACATGATCGAAAATGCCGTGCGCACGGCCCGGCCGGGCGGAAACGGCGGCGGCGGCATCCGCAGCAATGGCCGCGGCGGCAGCGAGGTCGGCATGGGACCGGCGGAGATCCTGTCCGATACGCAGGGTGTTGACTTCAGACCCTATCTCCAGCGCATTCTGCGTGAGATCTACGATCAGTGGATTCCGCTGATCCCTGAAGAGGCTCGGCCGCCGCTGATGAAGTCGGGCACGACGCTGATCCGGTTCAAGATTCTGCCGGACGGCAACATCGACGGCATCTATCTCGACGGCTCAACCCATGACGGAGCGCTGAATCGTGCAGCCTGGGGATCGATTACCGGCGTGGGCCAGTTTCCCCCGCTGCCCTCGCAGTTCCATGGTCCAAATCTTGAACTGCGCATCCACTACCTCGTAAATCAGCGGACGGAGTAAGACGTGAGCGGGTACGCAGCCTCGGAAGGTCGCCCGGAGAGCTCAGCTGGTCCAGTTCAGCCCGTGCCCCGGGCAGCCCCACCGCAGCCGCCGGCTCTTTCTCGCGCTGCGGCCCGCGCTGCGCAGGAACGTGAGCGCTATCAACTCGACCGCGAGGTCCAGGAGCGCCGCAGCATGTTGCGGGGGCTTATCCTGTTGGCGATCTTTGCTTTGCTCTTCGCGCTGTTTCACAGCGGTTTTGGGCGCGCCTTCCCTGACGGCTGGTGGCGGCGGTGGTGAGGTGACCGGAGAAGAAGGGATGGGGCGGTCTTCCATATCGCTTCCCGCTTCGGAGCCGACCGAAACAGAGCACTTTCCGCTAGTGGTGGTCGCCGGGCCGACCGCGAGCGGTAAGACCGCCCTGGCGCTGCGTCTGGCCGAGTCCTTTGGGGGAGAGATTCTGTCCTGTGATTCGGTGGCCATCTACCGGGAGCTGGATATCGGCTCCGCCAAACCCTCGGCCGAGGAGCGGGCGCGGGTTCCGCACCATGGGCTTGACCTGCTTCGGCCGGATGAACCCACCACGGCCGGCGACTACGCCCGCTATGCCCGGAGTTCGCTTGCAGACATGCGCGCGCGGGGCAGGGTTCCCATAGTGGCCGGGGGAACGGGCTTGTATCTGCGTGCACTGCTGCAGGGTCTGGCCCCCGCGCCGCCCCGCGATGAGCCCCTGCGCGAGCGCCTGCGCGGGTTGGCCGGCCGCCGTGGCAGCGCCGCATTGCATCGGCTGCTGCGCCGTGCCGATCCCGCGGTTGCCGAGCTCATCCACCCTAACGACACACCGAAGCTCGTGCGCAGCCTGGAAGTGGCTCTGCTTGCGCGCCGGCCGCAAACCGAACAATGGAGCGTGGGACGGGAGCCGCTCGCGGGGTACCGTGCCCTGCTGCTGGGGCTGGAGCCACCGCGTGCGGAGCTGTACGGACGCATCAATCGGCGCGCGGCGGCCATGTTTACAGGCGGTTTGCTGGAGGAGACGGCGGCGATTCGCGCCCGCTACGGCACCGGGGTGCGCTCTCTGGACTCGCTGGGATACAGGCAGGCCTCTGCCGTGCTGGTTGGCGGGCAAAATCTGCCGGAGGCCATCGCGGCCGCGCAACAGGGGCACCGAAACTATGCCAAACGGCAGCTCACCTGGTTTCGCAAGGAGCCGGGCATCGAGTGGCTCCGCGGCTTCGGCGATGAGCCCGAAACCGGGGAGGAGGCGCTCAGGCGAGTGGCCGCTCATCTAACGTTAGGTGTGTTCGGAGCTAACATCAGGTGTCTTTGAAGACTGACGTCACGCGTTTCTAGGGACACGAGGAACAGTGGAGGGATTGCGGGTGAGTGATCGTGGAGTCCGTATCGACAAGTGGCTTTGGGCAGCCCGATTCTTCAAGACACGCGCGATTGCGGTGAAGGCCTGCGAGCTGGGCCGGATCAAGAGCAACGGCCAGCCCGCCAAACCCGCTCGCGAGGTGAAGCTCGGAGATCGGCTGGAGGTTACCACGGACGGCGGCCTGTTTCAGGTGGAGGTGCTGCTGCTGAGCGAGGAGCGCGGCCCGGCGGCTGTCGCGCAGACACTCTATGCGGAAACCCCGGAGAGCCGCGAGGCGCGGGCCAAAGCGCAGGAGGAACGCAAGTCCATGCTCGCCTTTGAGCGCCTGCCCACGCTAAAGCCCACCGGCCGCGACCGGCGGCAGCTGAGCCGGCTGCGCGGGCGCGGGTGAGGGCGGTGCTCTCGGGGTCTCCGAATCTTTCAAATTTGGCCGTTGAGCGAGACCGTGAGTGCATCTCAAACCTCGGGCGGCGCTTCCGCCCCAGGAGAACAGGACCATGGCCGATCAAGCCGCTTTGCAGCAGAAGTATGCCCCGGTGGGGCAAACCATCGCCGATTTCGCCGAGTACGGCACCAAGTTCGACGGCATTTTTATGAATGGGGACAAGCTTGTACTCAAATGCGAGGTGCCTTCGAAGGTGATCTCGAATCGCGTTTGGGATTCCATCAAGCAGGTCGATCCCAGCTACCCGGATTTTGAGATCCAGATGACGGTAACCGGCGGCGACGACCAGTCTTATACCATCAAGGCCGGCGATAATCTCAGCAAGGTATCGAAGCTCTTCTACGGTACACCGAACAAGTACGAGACGATCGCGCAGCACAATGGGATTTCAAACCCGGATCATATTCAGGTGGGCCAGGCAATCAAGGTGCCGCCGCTAGACTGAACTTCCACCAAGTGAGTGGAGACATCATGACTGGAAGCAACGGGACTCGTTCAAAATCTCTTGTGTTCCTTGTAACCAGTGTGTCTCCTTTCTGCAGAGCCGTAGCGGCAATCAACAGATCGGCAAAAGCGATTGACTGCCCTCGAATTTCCAAGTCCGCATCGACTATGTCGGCACGAAGCGCAATCAGGCTTGTTACGACCAGAACTTCCATTGATTGCAGCACGTCTTGCAAGAAGCGTGAACGGTGGTCCCGGATGATCCGCATTTTGTGCGCGGCGTACCCCATGCTGCAACTCCGCAATCGTAATCACTGACAAGGCGATGGCATCCTTTGCAGAGTGGGAGAGGACAAGATCGGCTACTGTCATTCTGCGTCGTTCAGCAAAGACGAACGACGTTGTGTCCAGGATCAATCCTACTTCGAACCGTCAAGTCCCTCAGGATGCCTGTCGCGAAACGACCGTACATCACGCGCAAACTCTGCATCCATAAATCCGCGTTCACCCGGAAGAGCCTGCAAGATAGCCAGCACTTCTTCCACAGTGCGCCCTCGCTTCTGTCCCGACACGTCAAGATTTGACTTGGCAACCTGCCCGATCAACCACGACCTCATCGCCACGATCGAACCTCGCCAGCACCGCGGCAAAGTCCCGCACCGCCTCTTCCTCCGAGATGTGTACCACGCTCATGCAGTCATCCTAACTCGCCGGTTCTGTTGTCAGCTACACCTTCTGTACGCGATGCACGTCGCGCACGCCGGGCACCCGGCGCAGGTTCTGCTGCAAACGCGTGAGGTGGCGCAGGTCGACGGTTTCGATCACGAAGTCTACGTGAATGGCGCCGTCCTCGGTGGGATGGGTGTCGACGCTGCGGATATTGGTGCCGTCTTCGGAGATAATGGCCGCAAATTCTTTTAAAAGGCCGGAGCGATCGTCCACCAGCACCGTAAGCTTCACGGGGTAAGTGGTCGGCTTGGAAACACCGGCGCTGCTTTGGCCGGCAGCCGCCGGGCCGCTGGACCATTCGACCTCGATGCGACGATCGGCCTCGTACAGCAGATTTTGCACGTTGGAACAGGAGCGCGCGTGCACGGCGACGCCCTTGCCGCGCGTGACGTAGCCGATGATCTCCTCGCCCTTGATCGGATTGCAACATCGCGCACGGTAGACGAGCAGGTCGTCTTGACCCTCGACCTGAAGACTTTCGGAGCCCTTGCCGAAGAAGACGCGTTTGACCGCCTCGCTCATGTGCGAAAGCGCGTCGGAGACCGGATGGGTGCCGTCGGCTGCCGGTTCAGCCGAGCCGGAGTGGATGCTGCCGGGCTCGAGTTTGTTCAGCACCTGCCGTGTCGAATACTTGCCGAAGCCTATGCCCGCGAGCAGATCTTCCTCGCCGCCCATGCCATATTCCCCGGCCACGCGATCAAAATCGGCCGTTGAAAAACGGCTGAGGGCGAGTTTGATTTTGCGAGCCTCGCGCTCCAGCAGCTTTTTGCCGATCTCGATGGCGCGGGCGCGCCCATTTTCATTCAGCCAGTGCTTGATCTTGTTGCGCGCGCGGGAGCTTTTGGCGAAGCTGAGCCAGTCGCGCGAGGGCGCATGACCGGCCTGGGTGGTGATCTCGACGATATCGCCGTTGCGCAGCCTGGAGCGCAGCGGCACGATGCGGCCGTTCACCTTCGCGCCCGTGGTCGCGTGGCCGACGTCGGTGTGGATGGCGTAGGCGAAGTCGACGGGACTGGCATCGCGCGGTAGCACGATCACCTTGCCCTTGGGGGTGAAGGTGTAGACCTCCTCGGGGTACATGTCCATCTTCAGCGTGGACATGAACTCGTTGGGGTCGGGCATCTCGCGCTGCCACTCGATCAGCTGGCGCAGCCAGGCGAGGCGCTTTTCGTCGTTCGCGCTGACCGGGTCGTTGGCCTTGTACTTCCAGTGCGCCGCGATGCCTTCCTCGGCGGTGCGGTGCATCTCTTCGGTGCGGATCTGCACTTCGAACTGGTGTCCGCCGTCGGCGATGAGCGTGGTGTGCAGCGACTGGTAGAGGTTCGGCCGCGGCATGGCGATAAAATCTTTAAAACGCCCGGGAACCGGCCGCCAGGTCGCGTGCAACAGGCCCAGCACGGCGTAGCACTCGGTGGCGGTTTCGGTGATCACGCGCACGGCGAAGAGATCATAGACCTGCTCCACCGGAATCGCGTGCAGGTTCAGCTTCTGCTGGATGGAGTAAAGCCGCTTGATACGCGACTCCACGCGTGCCTGAATGTGTACCTCATGCAGCTTGGCCTCCAGCGTCGCGACGATGCGGTCCAGGAAGGCCTCACCCTCGCCGCGCATGGCGTCCACCTCGCCCGTCAGCTTGGAGTAGGCGAGCGGATCGACGTAGCGGAAGGCGAGGTCCTCCAGTTCGCCGCGCAGCTTGCCCATACCGAGGCGGTGGGCGAGCGGAGCATAAACATCCAGCGTCTCCTTGGCGATGCGCGCCTGCTTCTCGGGCCGCAGATGCTCCAGCGTACGCATGTTGTGCAGCCGGTCGGCGAGCTTGATGATGACCACGCGCACGTCATCCGACATCGCGAGCAGCATCTTGCGGATGTTCTCGGCCTGGGCGTCTTCGCGGTTGGCGAACTTGATCTTGTCCAGCTTGGTGACGCCGTCGACGATATGCGCGACCTGCTCGCCGAAGCGCCTGGCGATCTCCGGTGTGGTGACGTCGGTATCTTCAACCGCGTCGTGGAGTAGGCCGGCGGCGATCGCGGTCGCGTCCATCTTCAACTCGGCGAGCACCTGCGCGACCTCGAGCGGATGGATGATGTACGGCTCGCCCGAGGCGCGTTTTTGACCCTCGTGCTGATGCTGGGTGAAGGCCCAGGCGGCGCGCACGAGCTCCTGGTCGTCATGCGGGCGGTTGGCGCGCAGGGTAGTAAGCATCCGGTCGAAGTGCGCGCGGAGGTGGTGCGGGTCGTCTTCGTCGCCGGCCGCGGATGTCCCGGGAGTTGCGGCCTCGGGCTCCTGTGTGGGCGGAAAGAGGCCGGCAGGTTCATCGAGGGAGGCCTTTACAACCGGTGCCGCCGGGGCCACCCGCAGATCAGGCAGCGCGGATTCCATCGCCATGCCGGACTCCATCGGGTTAGCCCGCGCGGCTTCGCCTACGCTATTCAAGGTGTTTCGCGGAGTTTGTGGGATCGGCGGTTCGGGCCGGGCTGTCGCCATGGTTCATTATATCGGGCAACGGTATACGGCCAGAGACCGGGACCGGTTTGCCACGGTATCCAGTTTGCTTATTGTGCCGTGGTGTAGCGAAGGAAGCTGTTTCCTCTGTATTCCTTTGTCTTCCTGCACAGCGAAGGAAAAACAGATCCCTTCGCTGCGCTACGGGATGGCAATTCGAGGCGGCTATTGCAATTCAAGGTGCCCCCTGCAATACGACGACCACTGCATCAGGGCGATTACCGCAGACTTATGCGGGAGTAACTTGGAAACGTCGTCCCCCACGTGCCTGTATCCGTTGGCCACCAACCCAGGCGGCATCAATGCAGCAGACCCGGCACCGGGCGCGTCCCGGCGTGCGTCCAGGCCACCAACTCGTCGAAGGCACGGCCGATCTCTTCGGGTGTGATGGAACAGTGGCCGTCACGCGGCACATACTGCTGCACTAGGCGGTCGCCCATACCCTCCCCCTCGACCATCTCGTTGTAAAGCGTGAGCATACTCGTCGGGATGAGCGGGTCGTACACCGTGTGCACCGCCAGCATGGGCCGGCCGAGGTGCCCGGTGGGCGTGTAGTGGTGGATGAGGTATTCGCGGGCTTTTTTGTCCGCGGGGTAGCGCCGCGCGATCTCATTCAGGCTTACATCGTTTGCCGAAGAGGTGGGGTTGGTGCCGGCGTAGATCCAGTTGCGATTGTCGAAGGGATTGCCGCCCGCCCGGTGCTGCATGTCGGCGACCACAAAGGTGAAATAGGAGACATCGCGGGCCACATTGGCATCCGTGTGCAGCCCCATCAGGCTGCGGATCAGCAGGGCATTGGTGGGGTTGGCCTTGAGCGCGTTCGCGATGCGATCGCGCACGGCGGCCGTGTCGTCGAAGTCGGCGGGCACGGGCACCAGGGGACCCATCACGCCGGGAAAATAGGCGTCAAAGGCCGCGCGCAGGGCGAAGCGCCGGTCAAAGGAGACAAAGGTCGGCCCTACCGCGCCGCACAGATCGAGTCCGCCCGCGTAGGGCTTCGGATTCAGCTCCAGCGTGATCATCACCAGCGCGCCGCCCATGGAGCCGCCCACGGCGTAGGTCTCCTTGGGATGGCCGTATCGGTGGTCGAAGTAGTGGCGCAGCGCCTCGGTCTCCGGGTAGGCCTGCTGCACCGCCCAGCCCGCCTCGGAGTACGCGCTTTGCACCACGGCATAGTGCCGCTCCGTCAGGCTTTCGAGGTCCGGATGAAGGTGCTCGGCGATTTGAAAGCTCGCTCCGTGCTCCGCATAGCCGTGGTAGTACACCACCAGTGACCCGTTCCAGTCGGAGGGCACATCGATGCGGTACTGGGCGCCATCCAGAACGCCGACCTCCGTGGTGGCCCCTTCGGTGGAGTGCACCACCTCGGGATCGACCGGCCTTTTAGCCTGTGCCGGCGCAACGACCCGCGCCGAAACCGCCGCCAGTAGCAGCAGGGCGAGAGTGGCTGCAAAGCGTGGTCGTGGATGGAGTTTCAGCATGGGGACTACGTCTTATCTTACCGTGCCGGAATGTCCATGGGATACCGTCTGCACGCCCCTGCTTGGCCGGCCCGGCCGGCATCAGTCCCAGTCATCCCGGACGCCCCCGTTGTTTTCGATCAGGTCCTCGAAGCCGTCTGTTTTCTTTACCAGGATGTCGCCGAAGATCTCCGGCTGGCGCAGCAGCAGGGCCCCGAGGCGCACCAGCTCCAGCATTGCCAAGAAGGTACAGATCAGGCCGCGTTCCGAATGCGTGTCGCGCAGCAGGCGGCGTAGACCGATGGGCTTGTCTTCGGTCAGCAACCGGCGTTTGAGGAACTCGATCATGTCCCGCACCGTTACCGCATCCTCATCGATGCGGTGCACCGGCCGCTCACGCAGACGCTGCAGGATGTCGCGGAAGACGCGAACCAGATCCGTGGTGTCCGCGGCGAGCTCGCGCTCGTCCGTGGGGGCCCCGCCGGTCTCCTCGTTCAGAAAGCGCTTGAGCCCCGGCTGTGTCCAGGTGGCCTCTTCGATCTGCTGCTTTTGCCGCAGCATCTGCGCGGCGGCCTTGAACCGCTCGTGCTCCAGCAGGCGCTCGACCAGCTCGCGGCGGGGATCGTCGGGTTCCAGCGGGGAGCGGCCCTCGTTGGGTTCGCGCGGCAGCAGGGTACGGCTCTTGATGTGGATCAGCAGCGCGGCCGTGTAGACGAAGTCGCCGGCGGCGTCGACGTCCACGGCCTGCAGGTGCCGCGTGTATTCCAGGAACTGCGCCGTGATGCGCGCGATCGGAATGTCATATACATCGATGTTCTGCTTGCGGATCAGGTCCAGGAGCAGGTCGAAGGGACCGTCGTACGTGCCCCCGATCGCGACGGAAAAGGGCGACTGCGAGGCCTCGTCCGACTCGGCCTTTTTCGCGCCGCGGGGCTCCGGCCGCGGAGCTGCGGGCGGCGGCGATTCCAGGGTGAAGACCGCCGGGTCGGCGTGGCTTTCGTTCGGTGAGGCCGCGCCGGCAGTGTCCTGCACGGCTGCCACGACACCGGCTCTGCCAGCCCCGGTCTCCTCTGTCGGCGCACCGACTAGATGCTCAAGTGAAAGCTCTGCCACACGCGCCTCCATTCTCTCCTGTGCCATGGTGCGGCTTCAGGCAAAATACGGGGATTCTTCGCTGCGCTCAGAATGACGGCTCTAATCAATTTGTGCCCTGTGCCCTGTGCCCTGTGCCCTGTGCCCTGTGCCCTGTGCCCTGTGCC
>CAXTBJ010000100.1:0-10437 GCA_964242585.1 uncultured Bryocella sp. | reverse complement strand
GGCCAACGCAGATTCCCTGCGGGAATGACAGGAAGAAAAGCAAGGGCACGCAGATCTTTGCGCAGTCCGCTTCACCCACAGTCCGCCTCACCCACGGTTCGCTTCACTCAAGGTTCGCTTCACCCACGGTCCGCTTCAGCCCACGCGGAGCAGCTCTGTCTGGCGTGGGCCTGTTACTGCTGCGTGTCCGGGGCGGGTGATCATGTTTACCTCGCTGCGGATGCCGAATTCGCCTGGGAAATAAAGGCCTGGTTCGACCGAGAAGCAGGTGTTGGGCAGCAGGAGGCGCTCGTCGTGGGTTTCGAGGTTGTCTAGGTGCGCGCCGTTGCCGTGCAGCACGGTGGCGATGTTATGGCCGGTGCGATGGGTGAAGGCGGGACCGAAACCGGCGTCGCGGATGACCTCGCGCGCGGCATCGTCGGCCTGCCAGCCCGCGATGGGCTGGTTTGCGGCGTAGGCGTCTTCGATGCGTTGGATGGCCGCGTCGCGGGCGTTGCGGACGGTGTTGAAGATGAGATGTTCGCGCTCGGTGGGCTCGCGGCCGACGACACCGGTCCAGGTGATGTCGTACCAGACGGCGTCGGGCCGGTCGGCGAGCTTCGCCCAGCAGTCGATCAGCACGAAGTCGCCCCGGCGAATCAGGCGGGAGCTTTCGGCCGTGGGCTCGTAGTGCGAGTCGGCGGAGTTGGTCCCGGCGCTGACGCTGGGACCGTGATCGGTCCAAAGCCCTTCGGCCTCGATGCCCCTGCGCAAGAACTGCGCGATAGAAAATTCGTCTGTGCCTTCACCGGCCTCCCCGTTGCGGGAGGCGCTGGCGATACGTCGCCACGCCTCGTCCAGCACGCCGTCGAGCCGGCGTTGCGCTTCGAAGTGGGTCTCGATCTGCTCTTCGGTCAGCACGGCCTCGAACTGGCTGACCAGGTCCGCCGAGCTGACGACCTGCTTGCCGAAGGAACGCACCAGCTCCACCGTACCCGCGTCCACCATGGCCACGTACATGATCGCGTTGCGCGGCGAGTACTGCATGGCGACGGTGTTCGCGCCGCCCAGCATGGCGGCCACGCCGGCCTCAAGCTCCCCCCAGGAGGAGTATTCGCGCCTGGTGCCGGGCAGGGTGTCGAGCTTGCCCGCCTCGATGCGATGCACCAGCTTGCGGGGCTCGCCGTAGGCCGGCACGAGGTAGAACCAGCGCCGCGAGATGAAGCTATCCTCGTCCAGCCCGAGGATGCGGTAGGCGATCGGGTCGCGGTGATGGTGGTCGTAGAAGAGCCAGCTGTCGATTTTGGCCTCGCGCAGGGCGGTTTGGATGCGTTCGATCTCCATGCGATCCATGGTACCGGTTCCGTGCGGTGAGGGAGCGTCGCGCGGCTCGGCAGCGGTGAGCAGAGCTGACGATTCCATCTCTTGAAACTCGGATTTGGGCGAGTCAAAGAGCCGTAACGGAGGGGGTGCCGAGGAACGGTTTCCTTATGCGCCGAGGGTAGGAATGGAAGTAGAGTGGTCAACGTATGAGGCCCCCGATGCAGTTTCTCCCCGCTCCGTTTGCCCTGCTGTGCGCGTCCCTTGCCTTTGGCCAGGAGACCGTGCCGCCTTCGACCCGGAGCACCCCGCCGGCGAACGCCGCTGCCCAAGGTGCACTGGCACAGGACACCCGCGCGCAGGAGATCGGGGAGGTGCGGGCGGAGTTGGCGAGGCTGTCCGCAAGGCTGGATGCGCTGGAGCGCAGTGGCCCCGCGCCTTCGGCGGCGCTGCGGAGTGAGCCCGCGCCGCCCGCGGCCCCGGCACCAGCTTCGGCCCCAGCCGTTGCAGCGGCCATCCCCGCGGTGCCCGTCCATTCCGCCACGCCGCCTGCGCCTGCCTCCGCATCGGTTCCGGGGAGTCCGCCGCCTGCGGGCACGGCTGTCGCCGCTACCGGCGCCTCGGCTGCCGGTCAGCCCACGCCGGGCTCGGCCGTGCTGGCGGCCATTCCGGCGAACCTGCCGGGTGGGGCCACGCTGAACTACACCTTTGACGGCTACTACGAGTACAACTTCAACAAACCGCCGGGCCGCGTGAACGATTTGCGCGCGTATGACGTGCTGAGCAACACGTTCAGCATCAATCAGGCTTCGGTGATCTTCGATCTGGACCCCGACGTGGAGAAGGGCCGCCGGTACGGTGTAAGGGTCGATCTGCAGTTCGGCCAGGCGACGGAGACGCTGCAGGGGAATTCAGCCAACGAGTCGCGGCCGGAGATCTATCGCAACATCTTTCAAGCGTACGGCACCTACGTGGTCCCGGTGGGCAAGGGGCTGAGCGTGGATTTCGGGAAGTGGGCGAGTTCGCTGGGCATCGAGGGCAACTACACGAAGGACCAGCTGAACTACACCCGTTCTTACTTCTTTTATTACCTGCCGTTTTACCATGCGGGCATCCGCACCTCCTACCAGTTCAATGACAAGTTCGCGGTGAACTACTGGCTGGTGAACGGGACCAATCAATCGGAGCCGAACAACGGCTTTCGGGATGAGCTATTCGGGTTCGTCGTGACGCCGACCAAGAATATCCGGTGGACGAGCAACTATTATCTGGGTCAAGAGCACGCGGATAACGCCCCCTCCACCAACTGCACGGTGCCGGAGCAGCCCGGGCTGTGCGTGACGCCGATTACGCCCGCGCCAAACGGCAAGCTGCACATCTTCGACAATTACATTACCTGGCAGGTGACGCCGAAGCTGGCGCTGACCGGCGAGGGGGATTATGCGATCGAGCGGCTTTGGGCCCATGCCGCGCCGGGTGAGTCGTCGGCCCCGTCGCATGTTACCGGCGGGGTGGCGTATGCGCAGTACCAGCTGAGCCCGCGTACCTCGTTTGCGGCGCGCGGGGAGTACCTTTCCGATCGCGGCGGCCTTTTCAGCAACGCCACACAGGCCCTGAAGGAGGGCACCGGAACCTACAAATACGCTCTGGGAGACGGATTCGATACCTTTGTGGAGTTTCGACGCGACTGGAGCAATCTTCCGTATTTCACGACGAGCACCGTCGGTTCGCCCTCTCAGCACCAGACGACCGCGACGCTGGGTCTGGTGTGGTGGTACGGCGGCAAGCAGGGGACCTGGTAGAGCGGGTTGGGTGTGTTGTGCTGTGTTTGCGGGTTTGTGTGGGTAAGGAGTGATGGGTAGGGCAAAGGCAAGGGCAACCGCAGATTCCCTTCGGGAATGACAACAAAAGGGGCAGGGGCAAGGGCAGGGGCAGGGGCAGGGGCAGATTCCCTTCGGGAATGACAACAAAAGAGCAACGGCAACGGCAAGGGCAACGGCAACGGCAACCGCAGATTCCCTTCGGGAATGACAACAAAAGAGGCAACGGCAACGGCAACGGCAACGGCAGCGGCAACTGCAAGGGCAACTCCAATTTGGGGTTCTCTGCGGGGATGACGGCTAGACCTGGGAGTCTGGCTCCGGCTTTTCCGCAGCCGGTTGCAGCTTGCCGCGGTAGCGCAGGCTGG
This sequence comes from uncultured Bryocella sp., assembly GCA_964242585.1. Classification (GTDB taxonomy): domain Bacteria; phylum Acidobacteriota; class Terriglobia; order Terriglobales; family Acidobacteriaceae; genus Granulicella. Next base: position 6,950 of record CAXTBJ010000100.1, on the reverse strand, counting down.
CCGTATTGCGGGTTTTGAGCAGGGGGAGACCGCCTGCCATCAGATCCTCGGCGCATTGCACGGCGCGGCGGAGCGGTTCGCCTGTGAGGTGCCGCTCCGCCGGGCGGCGCAGGTGGTTGTACCAGACGTCGGCGAAGGCGTGATCGAGGCAGATGCGTTTAAAGCAATGGTCGAGGCGGATGGGCCAGCGCGACGCGCGCGCCTGCGACGGAAGCGCTACCTCGGTGAGGTATTTGAAGCGTGCGATCCGATCCGATACGAAGGTGTCCGGAGTGTGCGCGGTAGTGTTCATAAGTCGGTCGAAGCGACCCGCAACGGTGCTATAGGGTCCGGACTTTGGCAATCGCAGCGGGAGGAGCAGCGGCGGAGACCCCTGGCGACGTGCGATGAGACTCGCCTCAGCGGTGCATGATCTGGTCTCTCCACGTGGTTTCGATCTGCGGATCGTAGTCGGGCAGGGAGCCGGACGTGGCCTGGGCGATCCGTTCGATGGGTGCCTTCGGCGTTCGGTCGGCGTAGAGGATGCCGTTGACCTCCTGATAGGTGTCGGTCAGCTGGGTGTAGCAAAAGCCGGCGAGGGCCGGCAGATTGCGCACGGCCTCCAGCAGGGAGCGGTAGCGTGCGAGGAAATCCTCGGGTGTGCCCGAACGCGAGTATCCCCAATCCTTATCGGTTGTGCCGCCGAAGGCGATGCCGCCGAACTCCGTCAGCATGATGGGCTGGCTGCCTGCCTGGCCTTGGTCGGCAAGCCGAAGGATGCGGCCGCCCGGACGCTCGCGCTTCAGCAGCTTGCTTTCAATATCGTTCAGCCCATAGCGCGCGCCGAGACGGGCCGGCTGATCGTCATAATCGTGAATGCCGATGATGTCGGTGGCGACGCTCTCCCACCCATCGTTGCCGATGACGGGCCGGCTGGGGTCGACGGCTTTGGTGAGATGGTAGAGCGCCTGCACATAGTGCCGCTGCGCCGGGCTTTCCGGCAGGTCCGGCACCCCCCAGCTCTCGTTAAAGGGCACCCAGGCCACAATGCAGGGGTGACTCCGGTCGCGCTCCAGGACCTCCAGCCACTCTCGCGTGAGGCGATGGATGGATTTGGCGGTGTAACGGTAGGCGCTGGGCATCTCCTCCCAGACCAGCAGACCCAGGCGGTCGGCCCAGTAGAGAAATCGCTCGCTTTCGATCTTCTGGTGCTTGCGCACGCCGTTGAAGCCGAGCTGTTTTGCGAGGGTGATGTCGCGGCGCAGCGCATCGTCGTCGGGAGCGGTCAGGCCGGTGTCCTGCCAGTAACCCTGATCCAGAACCAGACGCAGCGGCAGCGGCCTCCCGTTCAGGACGAAGCGGTCCCCCTGAATCGAGATGGTACGCAGGGCGGTGTAGCTGCTGATGCTGTCCAGCAGTTCACCCTCCGCGCTTCGTAGTTCCAGTTTCGCTTCGATCAATGTGGGCGAGGACGGCGACCACAGCAGGGCGTTGCGGAAGTCATCGATACCTGGGTCAGAGAGGGCGATGCGCCGGTGAACCTCGCCCGCGATCACGGCATAGGTGTCGTCGGCGAGCAGCTGATCGCCGACGACGAGCCGGACGCGCAGCCGCAGATCCTGGTTCGGCGCATACGGTTGCAGGCTCCTGGACTCCGATTCCAGCGTGCCGTCTGCCTGGATGCGAGCCTCGATGCCGATCTCCCAGCGGTCCAGGCTGCTGGTCCATTGCAGGGATTGCACGCGAACGGCGCTTGCGGTCTCCAGCCAAACCGTTTGCCAGATCCCGGTCGTGCGGGGATACCAGATCGAGTGCGGTTCGAGCTTCCAGTCCTGCTTGCCGCGCGGTTTGGCGAGGTCGGCGGGGTCATCCTCCGCGCACACGAGAACTTCCTGTGTCTGGCCGCCGCCGCTATCGTCTGGGGAGACGATCAGGGCGTCCGTGATGTCGGCGGAAAACGGCGTGTAGCCGCCCGCGTGGGAGCAGACCCGCTGGCCGTTGATCCAGACCGTCGCCCGCCAGTCCACCGCCTCAAAATGGAGGAGCAGTCGCTGACCCGCGGGCAGAGATGCCTGCTGCCACGTGCGCCGGTACCAGACCACGTTGTAGTAGCCCGTGTCATGGATACCGCTGGCGGCGGTCTCCGGGCTGAACGGCACAAGAATTTTACTGTCCCACAGCACCTCCTCGGGCCGGCAGCACACCCGAGCGCGGCCGTTGGAGAACTCCCATGGGCCATTCAGACTTTGCCAGGTTTCGCGATACATCTGCGGACGTGGATGGGGTTGATCGCCGAGGTGGGCCGGTTCATCGCTCAAGGGTTCTTCCATATGCTCTGAGTCCACCGCTGTCTGTCTCCGCCCGGAGCGCCCGGTAGGGTGTGGTTCTGAGGCGCTCGCTGCCTCAGCCAATGGATGCCGCTGGCCGCCGTCCCGGTGCTTTGTGGTGTGGGTGGCTTTTGGCGGTTCGGTCAATTCGGCCATAAACGGCGGTGCACGGCGGAACCTGCCTCAATAAATCAGCGGGCGGTTTCGATGAATGCGCGGCATGAACAAGAACGAGGGCCGGGATGGCTCCCGACCCTCGTTGACTGTAATTGCGTTGAGTCTAGACGCCCACAGGATCGGCTTCCCGCTCCTTGGCGGCGGCGAGTTCGGCCATCTGCAGCTGCTTCTTCTTCTCGGCGGAGTTCTGGCCCAGGTCGGCAGCCAGCTTCTCGGTGGTGAAAGCGTCGATGAAGTCGCCCACGCGGATGTCCTTGAAGCCGGCGAGATCGATACCGCACTCCATGCCCACCCGAACATCGGCCACGTCGTCCTTGAAGCGCTTGAGCGAGGCAATCTTGCCCTTCCAGACCTCTTCGCTGCCGCGCAGAACGCGTACCTGCATGTCGCGCTTGATCTGGCCGTCGCGCACGGTACAACCGGCGATCTGGCCGACCTTGGTGATCTTGAAGACGTTGAGGACTTCGGCACGACCCTCGTAGTTCTCGCGATAAACAGCATCGAGAAGTCCGAGCATGGCCTTGGTCATCTCGTCCTGCAGCTCGTAGATGATCGAGTGCAGACGGATTTCGACGTTTTCGCGATCGGCAAGATCCTGCGACTTCTTTTCCGGCCGGACGTTGAACCCGATGACGACGGCGTTCGAAGCCGAAGCAAGCAGGATGTCCGATTCGGTGATGGCACCGACGCCGGAGTGCAGGACCTTGATCCGCACCTTCTCGGTCGACATGCGGACGAGCATATCGGCCAGCACTTCGACCGAGCCCTGCACATCGCCCTTGAGGATGAGGTTGAGGTCCTTGACGCCGGCGAGCTTGATCTGCTCGGCCAGGCCTTCGAGCGAGACACGCGAGCTCTTGGAGAGCTGTGCTTCGCGCTCCTTAAGTTTGCGGTACTGCGCGATGCCCTTAGCTTTGTCGCGATCCGCCATGACCAGGAAGGTATCGCCCGCATCGGGGATGCCTTCGAGACCGAGGATCTCGACCGGGGTAGAGGGTCCGGCTTCGGTGATGGCGCGGCCACGATCGTCGAACATGGCGCGAATCTTACCGAAGGTGTTGCCGACGATGTAGCTGTCGCCGGTGCGCAGGGTTCCGTTCTGGACGAGGATCGAGGCGACCGCACCGCGACCGCGATCCAGCTTCGCTTCGATCACCGTTCCGACCGCGGGGCGCTCGGGCGTGGCTTTCTGTTCGTTGACGTCGGCGACGAGGCAGATCATCTCCTCGAGCTGATCGAGGTTGAGCCGCTTCTTGGCCGAAACTTCGACGAACTCGGTGTCGCCACCCATGCTGGTGGCCTGCACGCCGCGGGCGGCGAGCTGGTTCATCACGCGGGAGGGATCGGCTTCGGGCTTGTCGATTTTGTTGACGGCTACGATGATCGGCACCTTAGCGGCCCGGGCGTGGTCGATGGCTTCGAGCGTCTGGGGCATCACGCCGTCGTCGGCCGCGACCACGATCACGACGATGTCGGTGATCTTGGCGCCGCGGGCACGCATACGGGTGAAGGCCTCGTGACCCGGGGTGTCGAGGAACACGATCTGACGGCCGAACGCGGGCGAATCGGGCTTGGTGACGTGCACCTTGTAGGCACCGATGTGCTGCGTGATGCCGCCGGCCTCGCCGCCCGCCACATCGACGAGATCCTTCTCCGTGGAGCGGATGGCATCGAGCAGAGAGGTCTTGCCGTGGTCGACGTGACCCATGACCGTGACCACCGGCGAACGCACCACCTCGACCATGTTCGAGGTGTCCTCGAGCAGACCCTCGATGGCCTCATTTTCCAGCTGCTCTTCCACCGTAATGATCTGGGCGTCGGCGCCGAAGGAGCGTGCGACGTCTTTGACCAGCTCGGAGTCGAGCGACTGGTTGACGGTGACCATGACGCCGCGCATCAGCAGCGTGGCGATCAGATCCTTGCCGCGGACGTCGAGCTTCTCAGCGAGATCCTTGACCGAGATGCCTTCCGTAACCGTGATGGTCTTGGTGATCGGCACCGCGCCCATCGGGATCTGCGCCGCGCCCATGCGCGGGTTGTAGCCCTTGATGGCCACTTCCTTGTTCTTTTCATAGCGCGGACCGCCGGGGCCGCGCTTGACGCCGCGCGCCGGGCGGGACGGCGCGGGAGCGCCTTCGGCCGGCGGCAACAAGCCGCCGGGGCCACCCATGCCGGGGCGTCCGCCCATGCCTGGACGTGCGCCGAAACCGGGACGGGCTCCGAAGCCCGGACGGGCGCCGGGACCACCAGGGCCTCCGGGACCTCCCGGCCCTCCGGGAAAGGTGCGGGTGGGGTGCATGGGACGGCGTGCGCCCGGGGCCAGCAGGGGACGGCTGCCCGGACCGCCCGGACCGCCGGGACCGCCCGGACCACCGGCAAAGTTGCCTGGGCCACCCGGACCGCCAGGTCCGCCACCCGGACCGGCTGGGCGGGGCCGCTCGAAGATAGGACGACGAGCGGCATTGGCGGCTCCGGGAGCGGCGATATAGGTAGGCCGCGGACCGGTCTGCGGCATCACGACGCGACGCACAGGGGCGGCCGGCACCGGCGTGGCTACCGGTTCAGGTACGGCGGGAGCATTTGCTTCCGCCGCGGCCAACGGCGTTGCGTTAACGGCCGCGGCGGGCGGTGCAGGCGCAGCGGCCGGGGCCGCCTGGGGGCTTGGGGCCACGGCGGCGGGACGGCTCGGCGCACCCGTGCCTGCGGCTGGGACCAGGCCGGGCTGACGAGGCACGACGCTCCCGGGAGCAGGCGTTTGCGCTCCGACGGGCGGACGCGCCACCACAGGACCCTGCATGGGCCGTGTCGCGATGGCCGGGGGACGGACCACGGCCGGCGCGGGACGGGGCTGGGGGGTGATCAGCCGCCGCGCCGGAGCCGCCGCGGTGCCAGAAGCCGGAGCTGCCGGAGGGGGCGTAACGACCGCAGCAGTGGGCGGAGCCGGCGCAGCTGGAGCCGCTTGCACGGCAGGCGACGGCGTGCTCGAGACGGGCGCTGCCTGAGCCGATACGGCGGTGCCCGGAGCGGCTGCCGGGGCCGCAGGAGGGACCGGCGGCGCGGGGCGTACCGGAGCTATCACCACCGCCGGGGGGCGTGCGGCCGCGACGCTGGCCGGCGTGACCAGCCGTGGCGGCGGAGCCGCGCCGGTTGAACCGGGCACGTTGGGCCGAGAAGCAGCGGGGCTGAACTGGGATGGCGACGCAAAGGTGCCGGAGGTTCCCGGCCTGGGCGCCCCCACGGCCACTGGAGCTGAACCCGGTGCGGCGGCGTTGGCCGGAGGTCGATTGGAGGCAGGGGCCACGGTCACCGCGGGCCGAAAGGCCTGTGGCGGTCTGGACGCGGCGGCGGCCTCTGCCTGCTTGCGCTCCAGAATGGCCTTCAGCGCGTCGCCGGGCTTGGAAACATGCGCCAGATTAAAGCGGTCCCGGGCCTCGGCGGCCGGGTTGCGCGCTCCGTTGCCCGCAGGGCGGCTGCCACGGTTTACCCAACCGCGCACCTTTTCGGCCTCATCCTCTTCGATGGAGCTGGAGTGCGTCTTCTTTTCGGTGACGCCCACCGCGGTCAGAGCATCCAGAATGGTCTTGCTCTTTACTTCTAGCTCTCTTGCCAGATCGTTAATACGAACTTTGCTCATCCGGTCCTTTTAAGTGAATTCCCTTAGCGCGCCTAGCTGGTCATTAGCAGCCCCATTCGTGTTCGGGATAGAAATTGATCCAAGGGTATTATGCCCTGAAATGTAAAATTTGCCAGCCCCTTCTCCGGGACGGTTCGTTCCGCCCGGTGCAGGAGAGGTAGATATGCGCGCGAATGACCAGTTTTCAGGCACATTCGGGTTTGAGCGGCACGGGCACCCTGGTGGCCCTAGTCGCGCTGGTTGCCGTCGTTGCTGATGCCCTCGTCAGAGAACTCCTGCGTGTCGTCGACCAGGGTGTCGGTCGCGTCGTTGTCCATCTCGATGCGCTCTTCCCGTGCATCGGCGGCATCATTGGCGTCCGAACGGGAGAGGGCATCTTCGGCGGCGGCGAGATCCTCGGTGGAAAATTCACTGATCTCGGCGGCTTCCGAACCATTACCGGCCCCGGCGGCCAGGATCTCTTCCGGTGTCCTTGTCATGCTGTGCACCTCGTCTCCCGCTTCATCTGATGCGGCCGCGGCGGCCACGGCTTCTTCGCCCAACGGCAGGATGTGATCGGGCGCGGGCGCGTCGGTTGGACGCGCTTCGCCCTCCTCATATTGCCCGAAGTAGTGGCGCACGGCGGTGGCAATGCGCTCGACCGACCGCTCGCCGATGCCGGGAACCTCGCCCAACTCTTCGGCGGTCATATCGGCCAGTTGCTCGACGGTGGTGATGCCGCCGGCGATCAGTTTTTCCATGACGGCATCACCCAGCTCGGTGACCTGCTCGATGGGGGTCTGCGGCGCGCCCTGCATGGCCTGCATCTGCTGCTCGACCTCCTGGCGCTTCTC
>CAXTBJ010000099.1:3234-10587 GCA_964242585.1 uncultured Bryocella sp. | reverse complement strand
TCTGCCTTGCCTTTGCTCTTCTTGTTGTCATTCCCGAAGGGAATCTGCGTTCAGCCCAAAGCGCCACAACGGCATAGGTGCGACCCTCAGTCTGTTAGCCGTTTGCGTGAGCTGTGTGGAGGTTCATAGAAATGCCCACCAATGGCCAACTAGGGATGCGGACGCTGCTGCTCGTTGCTACTTGCTCCGCGCTGCTGCTTCAAGGTTGCAAAGGCAAACCGGAGGAGACCAGAATGGAGGTGCGCAGTGGTGACTATAAAATCGTGACGCGCACGCAAGAGTTCCATCACTCTGCAACTCTGAACGTTGACATATGCGTAACGCGCGCAACTGACGCCGAGTTTCCAAACAAACGATTGCAGTGCTTCCTGCACGGTTTTGACTTCTCTAATCTTCAGACCACATGGAGATCACCGACAGAGGTCGTCATCAGTTTCCGGTGCGGCAGAGTGACGCAGTTTAGGAACAGTGCTGACGTGTATGACAAGGGTCCAGCCCCTCACGAGTTCCACGCGTTTTTGAACGACAGTTGCACACCACACGACCGTTTCGGAGATGTAAAGCAATAATGCCTAACACTGAACAACCCACAAAGATGTGGTCAGGCCGCTTCCGCGAGCCCCTAAACCGCACTTTCGAGCACTGGCAGCGCAGCTTCCCCTTCGACTGGCGCCTCCTCCCCCACGAGGTCGCCGCCTCGAAGGCCCACGCCCGCACCATCGCCGCCGCAAACATTCTCACCGCTGACGAACTCACCCAAACCCTCGAGGGCCTCGACCGCGTCGCGAAAAAAACCGAAAACTGGGCCCATCGCATCTCGGCCACCTCAGGCCAAATTGACTACGAAACCAGCAACGCCCAAATCGGCGCCGCCATCGTCGCCAGCGCCCCGCAGGCCGAAGACATCCACCACTTCGTCGAGCTCGAACTCACCAAAGAAATCGGCACCCTGGCCCTCAAACTCCACACCGGCCGCAGCCGCAACGAGCAGATCGCCACCGACATGCGCCTCTTCGTCCGCGACGCCATCGACACCACCACCCACGGCCTAACCCAATGGCTCGATGCCCTGCTAAACCTCGCCGAGCAGCACACCAACACCGTCATGCCCGGCTACACCCACCTCCAGCGCGCCGAACCCGTCCTCCTCGCACACTGGCTGCTCGCCTACACCTCCATGCTCGAGCGAGATCTATCGCGATTCGGGGCCGCCCGCACCCGCCTGAACCTCTGCCCACTCGGCAGCGGAGCCATCGCCGGCGCCACCCTAGCGCTCGACCGCACCATCGCCGCCCGCTCCCTCGGCTTCGAAGCCCCCACCCGCAACTCCATGGACGCCACCTCCGACCGAGACTTCCTCTTAGACTTCGCCCAGGCCGCCAGCACCCTCGGTCTCCACATCTCGCGTTTCGCTGAAGAACTAACGTTGTACGCCACCGCCGAGTTCGGTTTCGTAGACTTGCCGGAGGCCTTTTCCACCGGCTCCAGCGCCATGCCGCAAAAGAAAAACCCCGACCTCACCGAACTCGCCCGAGGCAAAGCCGCCCGCCTGCTCGGCGCCTCCACGGCCCTCAGCACCCTCATCAAAGGCCTCCCGCTCGCCTACAACAAGGACCTCCAGGAAGGCCAGGAGCAGACCTTCGACATAGCCGACACCCTCGCCGGCCTCCTCTCCGTCCTGCCGGACTTCACCCGCGCGCTAAAGTTCCGCACCGCAGCCCTCAAGACCGCCGCCGAAACCGGCTACCTCAACGCCATGGCCGCCGCCACCTACCTCTCCAACAAGGGCGTCCCCTTCCGCAAGGCCCACGAAATTGTCGGCAACGCCGTCCGCCTCGGCCTCGACCGCCACCTCGAACTCAACGCCCTGCCCCTTGCCGACCTCCAGAAACTAAGCCCCGCGTTCACCCAAGACGTCTACGCCGCCATCTCGCTCGGAAGCACCATAGACTGCCACGCCAGCCAGGGCGGCACCGCCACCGCCCAGGTCACCGCCGCCCTCCAAGAAGCCCGCATCCGACTGCAGGCCGCAGCGTCCAATCTCTTTACGGAAAACGCCCTTGCCTGACCTCATCACCCTCGACCTCGAAGCCCCAGCCGCCGCCACTGCACGCGACGAGTCTGACGGTCCCCCTGTGCCGCAAGCCCACGCCGCCGGCCGGCCTTACGCCCTCACCGAGGTAGACGGCGACCCCAAGCTGGACCCCGGCACCCCAAACCAAACGCCCGCCCCGAAACCGGGTGCCCCATCTTCGCCGAAAGCGTCACCGTCGGCCAAGGTGGGTCCTGCGGCACCAACCAGCCTTGATCCAGCCGCCCGTACCCCAACCACCGCGCGAAATCTCTCGCCCAACCCACAGATCCACGTCCACAAGGCCCGTCTTCAGGACGCCCGGGACATCTTCGACCTCGTCAACTCCCTCTCCCACGACGGCACCCTGCTCCGCCGCTCCTACGCCGAGATCTGCGAAAACATCCGCGACTTCACCGTAGCCGAAACGCTCCCGGAGGCAAGCCAGCCCACCGCCGAACCCCACTTCCTCGGCTGCGGCGCGCTTCACCTCTACGGCCCGCACCTCGCCGAGGTCCGCTCCATCGTCCTCCACCCCGAAGCTCGCGGGCAGGGCGCCGGCGGCGCGCTGCTGCGTTCCCTGCTGGCGGAGTCCGAAGACCATGGCGTCGCCACCACCTGCCTCTTCACCCGCATCCCCGACTTCTTCTTCCACTACGGCTTCCGCGTCGCCGAACGCAGCGCCATGCCCGACAAAATCTACAAGGACTGCCAGACCTGCCCACGCCTCTACGCCTGCGACGAGGTAGCCATGGTCAAAGGCCCCCTACCCCAAACCGCCGTCCTGGGCCCCATCCGCGTCCAGCAACCCGAGCTGGTCCACGTCCAGATCCATCCCGTCGCCGGCACCCATGGCCGTTCCTAGGCACGTACACAAGCTTGCTTACAGACTGGTCGGGTTCGTGGGGCCAGTATGGATAAATTTGTGGACCTTGATCGCCGGAAACACTCGCCGCACCCGCGGTGAGCCGGTATTGAAATAATCCACCACCTCGCGCCACTCCGTTCCCCGCGCGCCGCCGGTGTATTCGGCGTCTCCCAACACCAAGGCGGTCCGTGCCCGCAGCAGCAGCTCCGCCCCGGCCTCGGCGATGACCCCATCCTTCTTAGAGATGCCGTCGGTGCTCCGCAGCCATTCGTTGCAGCGCATCAGAAACGCGTGCGAGTACCAGCCCAGCAGGCAGCGCGCCAGCGGCGACGCCGGCAGATGATCCCAGTGCACATACGTGTTGAAGCTCTCCACGCTTCGGCGGAACCCCGGAAACACCACACTCGTGTCGTGGATCAGGAAGCCGTAATCGAAACTCCAGCGCAGCGGCGCCTCATACAACGCGCTCCACTCCCAGCCGTTGTGCGTACTGAAGGCGTAATCGACCCCATCGATGGTCCGATTGCTGTCCGCCTCGCAGCCGTTCACCACCACCTTGATCCGGCTCCGTTCAATGCCCTCCGCCAACAGCTGCTCCAGAATCAGCGGCATCGTCTTTTCATAAAACTTCAGGCAGGTAGCCACCAGGTACACAAGACCGTTCGTTCCCCGAGCCGGCGTGTGCGGCAGTAGGCAAAGACGGTCGGCGGCGCTGGTGATCTCCGGCTCGTCACAGAAGAAGCCCACGGGAATTTCTCCCATCGACTGCGTCCAGGTCGAACTCGGAATCCAGTTGTTCTTCGCCGTGACAAAGGCAAACGCCCGGTTACCCTCCACCTCGCCATGCGGGTAGGGAATCCAGGTGCCTTCGTTCGGATGGGCGTAGCCCGTCACCCTGCCCCCCGGCTGCAGCGTCATCACCCCGATCGGCTGCACCAGAAACCCGTTCCGCAGCGCCTTCATACGGCCAAACAGGTGCGGCTTGCCGATCACCCGTTCCATATCGATCCCGTCGGTCGCACCGGCGAGCTCCTCCACGGGCAGCGGCGCGGAGGAGCTGCCGGACGGGCTCACTCTGATTTCATCCAAGGTGGGGTTCACAGCGCCTAGTGTAGTCGACCCTGCCTGTCGCTAGGGCTCGGCTCATGCCCTGCTTTGTGCTCTGCGCAAAAAGCCCGAACAGGGAGGCATTCCCGCCCTTGCGCCCATAATTTTGCTCGCCGGCACGCTATTGCTGTCCGCACCGTCGTCCTCCCGCACAGCAAAACGTCCGCGCCTCCGATACCATGGGCTTTGTGCAGGTGCAGGGCGTGGGAGCGCCCTGTTAAACGGGAAGCCGGTGTGATTCCGGCGCTGTCCCGCAGCGGTGATGGGAACGAACGGCATACGGGGCTCCGCCTGCACCTCAGGGCAGCGGACCCCACGCACTGCCCTCTTCAACAAGGGTGGGAAGCGATGCCCATTAGGCCGCCCAAAGCCCGAATACCGGCCTGCCGCCACCACCATGGAAGGGTGCCCTGGGCACTCCCACCATGGGTGCGCCTGGAAAGTACCGGCCTCGCGGATTGGGTCTGTCTTTCATGTCACGCCTCTGCGCGCCTTCGCGTGCACGGGGTCGCGGACGCGTGCGCAGCGGTGGTTCCTTCGGTCGTCCAAGTCGATCGTTTAAGAGGAACCGCACACCATGAGTCTTCATCCATCGCCCATCCCCACCACCACCCTGGGTTTCCCCCGCATCGGCCAGGGGCGCGAGCTGAAATTCGCGCTCGAGAGCTATTGGCGGGGCGCCACGACCGCCGGGGACCTGCTCACCACCGCAAAAGGGCTGCGGGAACGTCATTGGCTCCAACAACAGGCCGCCGGCATAAACATCATTCCGTCCAACGACTTCTCCCTTTACGATCAGGTGCTCGACGCGCTCGTCCTCGTCGGCGCCACCCCCACCCGGTTCAGCTCCGGCGACGGCATCGGCGAGTCGACCGCCGAGACCGCCGCCGAAATTACACTGGAGCGCTACTGCGCCATGGCCCGCAACAGCCGCGCGCAGCCGCCCATGGAGATGACCAAGTGGTTCGACACCAACTACCACTACCTCGTCCCCGAGTGGAGCGCCGATCTCCCCTTCACACCCGACACCCGCAAACCCCTCGCCGAATTTGCCGAAGCCCGAGCGCTCGGTATCCTCACCCGCCCCGTCCTTATCGGCCCCATCACCCTTCTGCGCCTCGGTAAATCCGTTGACGGCACCGATCCGCTCACCCTTCTTCCCAAGCTCCTCACCGCCTACGCCGCCATCCTCGAAGCCCTGGCCGCCGCCGGCGCCGATTGGGTGCAGATCGACGAACCCTGCCTCGTCACCGACCTTCCCGCCCCCTACGCCGACGCCTACCGCACCGCCTACGCCACGCTCTCGGCCGCCCCGGTCAAGCTCATGCTCACCACCTACTTCGGCCCTCTTGCCGATAACCTGCCGCTCGCCGTCTCGCTTAACACCGCCGGCCTCCACATCGACGCCGTCCGCGCTCCGGAGCAGATCGAAGCGGTCGCCGACGCCCTAACCCCGCACCAGGTGCTCTCGCTCGGCTGCATTGACGGCCGCAACATCTGGTTGAGCGATCTCGCCACCCTGGGCACCCGCATCGCCGCGCTTGAAACAAAACTGGGCCCGGACCGCCTGCAGCTCGCTCCCTCGTGCTCGCTCCTGCATGTGCCCTATGACGCCTCGGCCGAGCTGGCCATCGACCAACCCGTGCGCGGCTGGCTCGCCTTCGCTCAGCAGAAGTTGGAAGAACTCACGGCCCTGTCCATAGGCCCGGAGGCAGCCGCAGCGGCATTCACCGAGAATGCCCACCACCTTGAAACCCGCAGGAATGCCGCCACCGGCACCGACGCCGCCGTACGCCACACGGTCGCGCAACTTGAAAGCGAACACTTCCGGCGTGCCTCCCGCTTCGCCGAACGCGCCCCGATACAGCACAAAGCGCTCCAATTGCCGTTGCTGCCCACCACCACCATCGGCTCCTTCCCGCAAACCCCCGAGATCCGCCAGCGGCGCGCCGCCTTTCGCAAAGGCCACCTCGGCTTCCGCGACTACGAAGCCTTCCTGCGTGCCCAGATCGAAGACTGCATCCGCCGTCAGGAGGCCATCGGCCTCGACGTCCTCGTGCACGGCGAGTACGAGCGCAATGACATGGTCGAATACTTCGGGGAACTCCTGAAGGGCTTCGTCTTCACCGCCAACGGCTGGGTGCAGAGCTACGGCTCCCGCTGCGTGAAACCGCCGGTGATCTACGGCGACGTCTCCCGCCCCGCGCCGATGACGGTCGGCTGGTCCAGCTACGCCCAATCCCTCACCGATCGGCCAATGAAGGGCATGCTGACCGGCCCGATCACCATCCTGCAATGGTCCTTCGTCCGCGACGACATCCCGGAGCGCGACACCGCCTTCCAGATCGCCCTCGCCCTCCGCGCCGAGGTCATCGATCTCGAACACGCCGGCATCCGGATCATTCAGGTCGACGAACCCGCCCTGCGCGAGGGCCTTCCCCTTCGCCAGGCCGACGCCGCCTTCTACCTGAACTGGGCCACGGAGGCCTTTCGCCTCACCACGAGCGGCGTCCGCGACGAAACCCAGATCCATACCCACATGTGTTACTGCGAATTCGATAGCATTCTGCCCGCCATCGCCTCGCTCGACGCCGATGTCATCAGCATGGAATCCGCCCGCTCCCGCATGGAAATGCTCGACGCCTTCAAGCGCGAAGGCTACCCCAACGAGATCGGCCCCGGCGTCTACGACATCCACACTCCCCGCATCCCGTCCGAAGACGAGATCCATAATCTACTCGTACTGGCTCTCGAGGCGCTGCGCCCCGAGCAGCTGTGGGTCAACCCGGACTGCGGCCTCAAAACCCGCAATTGGCCGGAGGTCACCGCCGCCCTCACCAACCTGTGCAGCGCCGCCACCCAGCTACGCAAAACCCTGCTGGAGCAGCCTGCCTAACGCTGTAAAGCAGCTTTGCTTCTCTGCTGTCTTCCCTGAAGCCTGGTCCCATCGAGCGCTCTTGCTCGATGGGACCATAAGCAATCTGCAATTACATGTGCGCATCGCTGTGCTACGGCTGTCGCCGCCGCTGTGACTGTGGCCGCCGCTGTTGCTTCCGCCGCTGCTTCTCTTGTTGTCATTCCCGAAGGGAATCTGCGTTTGCCGTTGCCGCTGCTTCTCTTCCTGTCATTCCCGAAGGGAATCTGCGTTTGCCGTTGCCGCTGCCTTCTTCCTGTCATTCCCGAAGGAATCTGCGTTTGCCGTTGCCGCTGCCTTTCTTCCTGTCATTCCCGAAGGGAACCTGCGTTTGCCGTTGCTTCTCTTTCTGTCATTCCCGAAGGGAATCTGCGTTTGCCGTTGCCTCTGCCT
>CAXTBJ010000099.1:0-3134 GCA_964242585.1 uncultured Bryocella sp. | reverse complement strand
TGCTTCTCTTTCTGTCATTCCCGAAGGGAATCTGCGTTTGCCGTTGCCTCTGCCTTTATTTCTGTCATTCCCGAAGGGAACCTGCTGTTGTTTTGGCCGGGCACCCCACCCTCACGACGGTAAAACCGTCGTGAGAGTGAAGCACCCTTTGCAAAAGCAAACGACCGCGTCCCCTGACCAAAAACATCACGCAGAGCCATACAACTGGCCATAACATTCCGGTAAGCGGAGAAAATTCCCTTACAGTCTCGAAGCCAATTTAACTGGGGTTGGCGTTCATTGTTATCTTTTCTTCGTTCCCAGAATGAGGAGCTACCGACCACCCACAGCAGGCCTGGACCAAGGCGGAACGATCCCATTCATCCGCGCGTAAGCGATAAGCTGCCCCATATGCTCGTTGTCATGCACCAGGATGCGCAGATACATCCCTTCCACCGGCACCGTCTTGCCTTCGATCTGCACCTTGCGCTCCAACTCGCCCGGCTTCAACCGGGCCCGCGCCGCCTTCACCGCCTCCAGCGAACGCTTCAGCGCAGCAAGGATTTCAGGCTTCGAGGTAAGCGTCTTTTCCAGATCGTCATGCTCCATATCGGCAGGCATCTTCGGCCCCGTAACGCTAAGCAGATAAAAGTTCGCTTGCGTCAGGTGGACCAGAACCTCGCTCACAGATCTCACCCCCGCTCCGGGGCGCCAGGAATACCGCTCCGCCGGAACAGCCTCAGCTAACTGAATAAGCTGCCGGGAAACATGGTCCCACTCGCCGTCATAACCCTCCCAAATGCCTTCAAACTGCGAAGGCGGCGCAGGCGTTTGCGCACGGAACACCCTTGCACCCAGCGTCAGGACGAAAAGCAGAAGCAGCGTCTTCCTAACTCCCCGAAATACACAAATCGGCAAGCCGACCTCCTACCCCTGAGCCACAGGCTCAATTACCGCATCCCCTTCACCTGGCGCAAGAAACAGATTCCGTTCCAACCCATGCTGCCGGTCGTATAACTCTCGGTAACGTCCGTCCAGAACGTACAGCTCCGCATGGGTTCCGCGTTCCATGATCCGCCCCGCCTCGATCACAAGAATCTGATCCGCCTGCCGAATCGTCGACAGCCGGTGCGCGATCACAAACGTCGTCCGCCCGTTCATCAAGAAGCTCAGCCCATGCTGAATCATCGCCTCGCTCTCCGAATCGAGCGAGCTCGTCGCCTCGTCCAGAATCAGGATGCGCGGGTCCGCCAGGATCGCTCGTGCGATCGAAAGCCGCTGCCGCTGCCCACCGGACAGCTTCACACCCCGTTCCCCCACGATCGTCTCGTATCCCTCCGGAAATCGCTCGGCGAACTCATCCACACGCGCGATGCGGCAAGCCTCCTCAAATTGGGCGGGCGTGGCGTTCGGCCGTGAAAACAGGACGTTCTCCCGAATCGTTCCGTCGAATAAAAACGTCTCCTGCAGCACCACACCGAGCTGTTCGCGATAACTCCCCAGCCGCACCGACGCCAAGTCCACTCCGTCCACCAGCACGCGCCCACTGCCGGCCGTATGAAACGCGCATACCAGCGAGATAATGGTCGACTTGCCTGACCCGCTCGACCCCACCAAGGCCGTCACCGTGCCCGGCTTGGCCGCGAAACTGATGTCGTGCAACACAGGTTTGCCCTCCACGTAGGCAAACCCCACATCCTCAAAACGCACCTCACCCACAATTTTGTCCAGCACGACGCTACGTCCCGGAACGGCATCCTCGTCGCGCTCACCCAACACCTCGCGCGTTCGATCCATCCCAGCCAGCGCCTCTGTCAGCTGTGTCCCAATCGACACCAGCTGCACGATCGGCGCGGTCATAAACGCCAGCAGCATGACATAACTGAAGTACCCTCCGGTCGTCAGCTTGCCTGCCACGTGCAGGTGGGCCCCCATGTACATCACCACGCCGCCCACCACGCCCAAAATCACCGTCGACGCCAGGGCCATCAAGGACTGGGCGGTCAGCGAGCTGATCACATTGGTCAGCAAGCGATCGACGCCCCCCGCAAACACCCGCGCCTCATTCTCCTCCGCCCGATACCCCTTCACCACGCGCACGCCGCCCAGTGACTCCGTTAGTCTCCCGGTCACCTCGGCGTTGATCTTGGAGCGTTCCCGGAAGATCGGGCGAATCACCTTGAACGCCCGCTGCACGACCGAGGCAAACACCACCATGATCGTGAAGGTCACCAGCGTCATGCGCATGCTGTAATGCACCAGGTAGGCGAATGCAAAGATCGCCGTCAGGACACCGCCGACAAAGTCGACAACCCCGGTACCGATGATGTTGCGTACGCCTTCTACGTCGCTCATGATTCGCGAAACCAGGGTCCCGGTACGGTTCTCGTCGTAAAAGCTCACCGGCAACCGGCCGATGTGTCCCTGTACCCGCACCCGCAACTCTGCGATCAGCTTCTGACCCGACTTACTCAGCGTCTGCGTCAACGCGTATGAAGTAATGCCCTGCAGAATCGTCGCACCCAGCACGGCGCCCACAATCGGCAGCAGCCAATCCATACGCTGCTGCACGAATACCAGATCCACCAGCGGCTTGAACGCGATCGGCAGCACCAGGGAGGAGGCACGGTTTATCACCATCAGCAGAAATGCCATGGCAAGCAGCCCGCGCCTGGGCTTTACCAATTCCACAATCTCCGGCCACACCGCGCTCAACTTCGGCTTGGGCCGTTTTGCATTTTCATCCGTGGCGGCGGCCCGCGCCCCCCCGCGAATCGGGGCATCTGCCGCGCGCATCTGCGGTGCGCCTGCGCCCGTGCTCATACGGGAGGGTCCATAACTATTCATAAGCCTCCAGTTTACGCGCGGTGGCGGCCAGCCATGCCCTACGCCAATCGCGCCCGTCGATTGGCAATGAAATTACGCACACAAAGAGCCGTGAAGATCAGGCACACGATCGCCATCACTACCTGCTCCTGCGCCGCCGTCCGCTTGCCCGCGCTCAGCGCCGCGGACTTCGCCAAGGCCATACCCCCACGCAGACCCGGAAACAGAAATCCCAGCAGTCCGATCGTCACGGCCATGTGCATCCACAGCATCACCCGCTTGGGATCTTCCGAGTTGGCCAGCACGCCGCAAAGCAGCAACAACAATCC
>CAXTBJ010000098.1:8988-10819 GCA_964242585.1 uncultured Bryocella sp. | reverse complement strand
GATTTGATGGTGGGCACAGCAGGATTCGAACCTACGACTTCCACCGTGTGAAGGTGGCACTCTACCGCTGAGTTATGCGCCCTGACCCGAGGCTGAAAGCGGGAACGGCCTCCCATTCGCCTCCGGACAGCATACCATCTGCGGGTTGCCTGCTGGGAGGCGGCGCTGCTGGGTCGAGCCGAGTTGCCTGCGTATTCCGGTCGCGAGCTTTGGAGCACCCAGCTCCGGAGAAACAGCTACAATACCTCCCTGATGCACCCCGATCCCAGTACCGGCGCCGACCCTGTCCCGGGAAGCACAAAACACGGTGAAACTTCTCGGCAATCCTCGGAATCTCCGTTACCGCCGCAACCTCTGGCGGAGACACGGGTTGAGGAGGGTATGGGAACGCTTGCCATCCATCCCGGATTTCTTGAGAGGAACCCGCCTGACGGAGCCGCCGATCACGCCAGGCGTCTCTTCCCTGCCCCGACCGTTGACAACAGCCCGGAGGCCATGGAGCGGCGAGCCGAGGCGGTACGCCGTGGGGACTATACGGCGTTGACCGACGCTGAGGTCATGCTGGAGCTGAAGGCCGGCAACATGGCTGCCTTTGACGTGCTGTTGATCAAGTACCGTAAGCCGATCATTCATTTCATGTTCCGCATGGTGCACAACCAGGCCGTCGCCGAGGAGCTCGCGCAGGAGGTCTTTTTGCGCGTGTACCGCTCTCGCGAGACCTACCGGGCCGAGGCGCGGTTCAGCACCTGGCTGTATCGCATCGCGACCAACCTGGGGGTCAATCATGCGCGCGACACACGGCACGAGCGCACCGCGCAGACCGTGCATCTCGATGAGCCGGATGCGGACACCGGCACAACGCCCGATCTCGCCGATAGCCAGCCGACCGTCGAAACGCGCCTGCTGCGGGACGAGCGCATGGCGGCCATTCGAGAGCATGTGATGGCGTTGCCCGAGCGTCAGCGCACGGCGGTGCTGCTCCATAAATATGAGGGGCTGGACTACAAGGGCATCGGCGAGGTGCTGAAGCTGTCCGAGTCCGCCACCAAGTCTCTGCTGTTTCGTGCCTACCAGACCCTGCGCGAGAAGCTGAAGGGTTTTCTATGAGCCCGGCGGCCGTGAAACGCATCGTCGAGAGCGGATCTGGCCGCGCAGACAGTGGATGTGGACGCCTTGCGCCGAGTGCCCCCATCCAGTCGAAAGGCCGTTTGGCGCATCACCGGATACAGAACAAAGGCTCCCAAAGGGAGCAAGCCCCGCAGGCCGTGTGCCGTGGGAGGTTGAAATGACCAAAATAGACTGCAACACCTGCCGTACCCTTCTCCCGGACCTGCTGTTCGCGCCTGAGGGCGTGCCGGCCGCTCAGGACCATCTCCTCGCCTGTGAGCCATGCCGACTCGAGCTTGCGGAGCTTCAGGCGACCATGCACCTGCTCGACACCTGGACCGCCCCGGAGCCGACACCGTATTTCGATGCACGGCTGCGCGCACGGCTGCGCGAAGCGCAGACCGAAGCGCCCGAGGGCCTTTGGGAGCGCCTGGTGGATACGCTGCGCTTCAGCACGGGCTGGGGGCTGCGGCCCGCCCTGGCCGGCGCGTTTCTGTTCCTTCTATTGCTCGGCGGCGGGACCGCCGCGACGGTCTGGAGCGGTCATGAGCGTGCTCCGGCCGTCTCATCGCCCGCCGTCAATGACCTGCGCATCTTCGACAACAATGCCCAAGCCCTACAGCAGATGGATCTGCTGGACGAGCCCGGCTCCGACGCAAACAACGCATCACCCCAAAGCTGACCGCAGTGCCGGGGCAGGTCTCGAGAGACTAGAGGGATTCGA
>CAXTBJ010000098.1:0-8888 GCA_964242585.1 uncultured Bryocella sp. | reverse complement strand
GAGGTGGGCAAACACGGCGAAACTCGCGATTGACTTTGTCCAGCTTACGGGCTTCGATATGATGGGGCTCTCACAAACTAGAAGCGCAGATGGAGCACCAGGCGGGAAATGGCGGCGTGGCGCAGGTTGAACGAACACGCCTCCAGGCACATGGCTGATACAGACACAAACCGAACCGCTAACGCACCCCAGCCGGGCAGCACGTCTTTACGTAGCCCGCAACGGACACGTGTGCGCCGTTGTGTCTGCCTGCTTGCCGCCATCTCACTCTCAACGACGCCCGCCTGCCATGCTGCATACCGGCAGCAGCAGGCCCCCGCACCGATCGAGCGGCGGCAGCCGGAGCCGCACGTTAGCGGTGCTCCGAACGGACAGCCGGGCGCCTCGATTTCGGGTGCGAACCAAAGCCGAGGCTTTCGCGGCCCGCGTGGCGAGCACCTGGCCGACTGGATGAGCCAGCACAGCAATCTGCCGCTTCCGCAGCAGCAGCAGGCCCTGGATCGGGAGCCCGGCTTCCACGATCTGCCGCCGGAGACACAGCAACGTTACCGCAATCGCCTGGCGCAGCTCGATGCCATGAATCCGCAGCGGCGTCAGCGCATTCTGGAGCGCAATGAGGCGATGGAACGGCTTAGCCCGGATCAGCGTTCGCAGGTTCGGGGAGCTTTGGGACAGCTTGGCAGTCTGCCGCCCGATCAGCGGCGAGGGGTGGCGCAGACCTTTCGCGCGCTGCGCGATCTGCCGCCCGACCAGCGTCTCGCGGCGTTGAACTCCGGCCGTTTCGGGCCGCCGCTGAATGGCCTACAGCGTGGCGTGCTGACCAATCTGCTGACGGTGGAACCCATCCTGCCGCCCAGCAGCCGTCCGCAGCCGCTCTCCCCCGGCCAACCGGCCCTGGAGCCGTACCCTCGTTGAATACCTCGCCGCCGCATGGCGCGGTGCGGCGAAGGTGTCCTCTCCAAAGCGAGATTACCCTTGGCCATGCGGCAAGCCGAACAGCAGATGCCTTTTGGGAATGGCAGAAGAAAGCAAAAGCGCCGCACGTCCTCAATTAGATACCCTTAACTGCAATCCGCCGGGAAGGCAAATTCCTACCCTTCGTCACGAGAGACGATTAATGATTGGGCCGTTTCGCGAACGGAGCAGCATTAATTCTTGAGCAGATTCTTTGCCAGAAACAGCACATTGGCCGGACGTTCCGCCAAACGTCGCATAAAGTACGGGTACCATTCCGTGCCGAACGGCACGTAGGTGCGCACGCGAAAGCCCTCACTCACGAGCTTGCGTTGCAGATCGCGGCGCACCCCGTAGAGCATCTGAAACTCAAAGGCGTCAGGAGCCGCGGTTTTGGCGCGTACGGCGGCCCGCATCGCATCAATCAGCGCCTCATCATGCGTGGCGATCCCGCAGAAAACGCCGCTCGTAGCCATACGCAGCATCAGCTTGGCATAGTTTGCATCCACATCGGCTTTGTTCGGGAAGGCGATCGCCGGGGGCTCCTTATACGCGCCCTTGCACAGCCGGATGCGAATACCCTGACGCAGCAGCCGCTCGGCGTCCTGTTCGGTGCGGTACAGATACGCTTGCAGCACGGTGCCGACACACCCGGGATAGCGGCTGTGCAGCCGTTCCGTCAGGCACAGCGTGGCCTCCGTGTAGTCCGAGCCTTCCATGTCGACGCGAACGAAGTTGCCGGTCTCGGCGGCGTGCGCCACCAGCTCGCCCACAACGCGTTCCGCCAACTCGGGCCCGGCTCCATGGCCGCCGATATCCATGCCCATCGCGGTCAGCTTCACACTGACATTGGCACGCAGCCTGCGCGCCGCGATACTGTCCAGCAACCGGTGATAGAGCGCCGCGCTCTCCTCTGCCTGCGACACCTGCACGACACTTTCACCCAGCGAATCGAGCGACGCCTCGATCTCTTCGGCGTTCAACTGGCTGACGGCCTCGATCGCCTCCTCAATCTGCATGCCCGCGACAAAACGGCGAGAGAGCCGCTGCCCGAGCGAATTGCGCTCGGAAAACGAGCGCAGGGACTGGTTGGTGGAAAGCGCGATGAAGACAGAACGAAGCATGGCTCACAAAGGGCCGGGATGCGGCCGAACCTTCATATTGTCGCATGCAGGCTTTCGGGCGCTCGGATTGGGCAATCGTTTACCCCAAGATGGTCGCCAGCAGCGCCATTCGCACATACAGGCCGTTGCGCGCCTGGCGAAAATAGGCGGCACGCGGGTCCCCATCGATCTCCGGGGCGATCTCATTGAGCCGGGGAAGCGCGTGCATGATGACGGCACCGCCCTGGAGCTGCTCGGCGATGCGGGTATTTAGCACATAGGCATCCTTTACGGCCTCGTACTCCTCCGCCGAAGCGAAGCGCTCTCCCTGCACGCGTGTGACATAAATTACATCCGCGTCGGCCACCGCGCCTTCGAGCGCATCGGTCTCGTGCACCTGCGCGCCCTGCGTCCGGAGCGTCTCCAGATAGCGTTCGGGCAGCCGCAACGACGGCGGCGAGACCAGTTGCACGGTCAGCCCCGGAAACATTCCCAGCAACGGCAACAGGGAGTGAATCGTGCGCCCGTACAGCAGATCCCCGACCAGCGCCACGTGCAGATTGTCCAGCCGGCCCAGCTCGCGATGAATCGTGTACACATCGGCGAGCGCCTGCGTGGGATGCTCGCCGATGCCGTCACCGGCGTTGATCACCGGCACGGGCGAGCTCGCGGCGGCGGCGGCGGCTGTGCCCTCCTGAAAGTGCCGAATGGCGATGGCGTCGGCGTAGCCCGAAACCACACGGATCGTGTCGGCGATGCTTTCGCCCTTCACCGCGGAGGAGCTGTCGCGGGCATTCTCGACGGACAACACGCTGCCGCCCAGCTTCTGCATCGCGGCCTCGAAGCTGAGCCGCGTCCGGGTGCTGGGCTCGTAAAACAGGGTAGCCAGGATGCGGCCCCGCAACACCGGAAAGATGCGCCGCGCCCTGTCGTCGGTCTGCAGGCGGTCGGCGGCGGCAAAGAGCTCATAGAGCCGTGCCGGCGGCAGCTGACTCGCGCTGATCAGGTGTTGCGGTTCATACATGGCAATCCTCTCGGGGGCGCTACCGGGCATGATGGACCACGCCGCGCAGCACGGTATAGCGCACGCTGCCGGGCAGCGTGACTCCCTCAAAGGGCGACCAGCCGCAGCGCGTGCGCACGCTGTCGCGGGTCACCGGGTAGGGCGTTTCGGTATCGAGCACCGTCAGCGAGCCCACGTACCCCGGCGCGATGGCCCCATAGCCCTCACCGAAGCCGGGCGGGAGAAATTCGCGCACAAACCGCCCGGGATTCCAGGCGCATACCCGGGCGATGTCCTGGGGCGTAAAGCCGTGTTCGCGCATCAACCATGCGGCGAAGGCCCCATAGGTGTCCAGCAGCGGTACGCCGCTCGCGCCCACAGCCTTCTCCTCGAGCGTATGCGGCGCGTGGTCGGTCGCGATGTAATCAATGTCGCCCCGTCGCAGCGCCTCGATCAGTGCCATCCGGTCCTCCGGCGCACGCAGCGGTGGGTTCATCTGCAACGCCATACGGTTCGCGTCGGTCAGCATCGCCGTGTCGAAAAACAGGTGATGCGGAGTGACCTCGCAGGTTACCCGCACGCCGCGCCGCCGCGCCGCGACGATCTGCTCCAGACCCTCGCGCGTCGAGTAGTGGCAGAGCTTGCCCTCGAGGCCGTAGGTCTCGATCAGGTGCAGCGCAAACGCGGTGGCTGTGATCTCGGCGCGCGCCGGGCGGCGCTGCTCATGCGTCGGCTCGCCGCGCGAGGCGTCGAGAATCTCCGGGTCCTCGCAATGAAAGCTCACATTCCGTCCCCGGTAGCCGGCGATCACGGCCTCCAGCTGCGCCTGCGAGGTGAAGAACAGGTCACCCACGCTGGGGCCCATGTAGACCTTGTACGGCACATGCCGGGTGAGCGGCCGTGTCCCCGGCCCGATGCCGGCATAGAGCGTTACATGCACGTCGCTAGCCGCCGCCAGCCGCTCTTTTGCCGCATAACGGGCGTCGTCGACCGGTGCCGTGGGATTGTTCGGCATGTCCACTACCTGCGTCACACCGCCGTGCACCGCCGCGGCCGAAGCCGTGCGAAAGTCTTCCTTATACATCTGCGCGCCGCTCGCGTCCTCGCGCGCATGAATGTGGATGTCGCCGAAGCCTGGGAAGATCAGGCAGTCCGCCGTGTTCACATCGCTCCGCCCGGTTTGGGGGCCGACATGGGTAATCAGGCCGGTGGCAGTGTCGATCTCGACCGCGCCCTCGAGAACACCGTCGTGGTTCACCAGCTTGCCTTCCAGCCGCAGGGTGCCGCGAACGATCACGTCAGCGTCCGGCAAGGCAGGCCTCCCTGGCTTGATGAATGGCGTCGCGGGTCTCACGCGCGGCAGCCGCCGGGTCTGCGCTGTACAGGATGGCCCGCGAGCTGGTCAGCAGCAGGCCCTTGCCGTCGGCGCGCAGCCCCGCCTGTACCGTGGCCTCGATATCGCCGCCCTGCGCCCCGATACCCGGCACCAGAAAGGTTATCTCCGGCGCGGCCGAGCGAATGGCCCGCATCTCCTCGGGCCAGGTCGCGCCGACCACCAGCATGCAATTTCCCAGCGCATTCCATGCCGTGCTCACCTGCTCCGCAACCCGCAGCCAAAGCGGTTTTCCATCACAAAGAAGATCCTGCAACTCCCCCGCGCCCGGGTTGGAGGTGCGGCAAAGGATGACCGCCGCCCGATCCGCACGCTCCAGAAACGGTGCGAGCGCCTCTCGGCCCAGATAGGGGTGCAACGTGATCGCATCCGCACCCAGCTCGTCATACACCGCCCGCACATAGCCGCGATTGGTCGAACCGATGTCCCCACGCTTAGCGTCGCAGACCGTAAAGTGGTCCGGATGCCGCTCACGTAGATACGCGAAGACCCTCGCCAACTGCTCCCAGCCGACCGCGCCGTGCGCCTCGAAAAAGGCCGTGTTGGGCTTGAAAGCACACGCGAACGGTGCGGTTCGGTCGATGATGTCTCGGCAAAAGCTGAACAGCGGGTATGGCTCGCCCCGGAACCTTGCCGGAATCCTATTTAATTCCGGATCGAGCCCCACGCAGAGCAGCGAGCCGCTCGCCTCCATGCGGGCCTCCAGCCTCCCAATCGCTGCGCAGAGGGGGATCAAGCCTGCCCCCGCCGTACGCCCCAGCCGTGCGGATCGTGGAGCCAATCGCGCACCGCCTCCGCGCCGGCCTCGTCCAGCAAGCCCTGCGCGAGCGCCCCTTCGAGCACAGCGTCAAAGCCGGTCAACGTATGCAGCGTCACCCCGGCAGCGGCAAAGGCCCTGCGCGCCTCGGGAAAGCCGTAGCTGATGATGGCCAGGCAGTCGGTCACAGCCGCTCCTGCCTCACGCAGCGCCTCCACGCCCGATAGACTGCTGCCGCCTGTCGTCACCAGGTCCTCAACCAGCAGCACGCGCTTGCCCCGGACGTCACCGCCTTCGATACGGTTGCGCTTGCCGTGCTCCTTGGCCTGTTTGCGGATAAAAATCGATGGCCGCGCGGTCGCATAGCCCAGCGCCGCCGAGTGCGGAATGCCCGCAGCCTCGATCCCGCCGATCACATCGTATGCAAGACTCTCCCGCTCAATCAGAGCCTGAAAGCCCTCAATTACCCGCGTCCACTGCGCGGGCCAATACGGAAACGTCCGGTTGTCGCAGTACACCGGCGACACGATGCCGGACTTGAAGGTGATCGGGGCATCCACGCGGAAGCCCACGCCGCCGATTGCCAACAAAGCCGCCGCGACCGCCTTTGCCGCCGAGCTTGCTTCCTCTTCTGATCCCAATGCCTCCAACGATTCCAATGCCTCCGGGCTTGACCCCGCCGAACCCGTCCCTGACCCTGCTTTAACCGGCATGCGCCAACGCCTCCATCTCCAGCCGGATCTCCGCGGCCAGCAGCGGGTTCCACATCGCCGCCGTTGCCGACATCACCGCGTCCGCGCCGGCGATGCGGTACGCCGCATAGTGACTCGGCTCGCTCACGCCGCCGCTGCCGACGATCTGAAATCGCAGCCCCATCTCGTCGCGCAGCCGCGCCAGACGCTCTACCGTGGCCAGCCCCGCCCAGCGGATCGCGTTGCCGCCCACGCCGGAGCGCCGCCGGCCCTCGCCGGGCAGCGCCGGAGCGCCCGCCTCATCCACAATCTCCGCGCCAATGGTGTTGATCGCCGCGATCGCGTCCGCCACACGGCCCACCCCCTCCACCAGCCGCCGCAGCGTGTCTTCGTCGTGGAAGTAGGCGATCTTTGCAATCAGGGGCAGGTCGCCGATCTCGTGCTTGATCGCTTCGACCACGGCGCAGGCCCGCGCCGTATCGAAACACAGCAGGTGCGCCGTACCCTCGTTCGGGCAGCTCAGGTTCACCTCAAGGATCTTCACGCCGGTCTCGCGCACCAGCCGCGCCGTGTGTACAAAATCGGCGATATAGGCCGCCGCGCCGCCACTTTCCGCAGGCGTGCCCTGGAAGCTGCCGATTACGGCCTGGCCCGGCCCGGCAAGCGCTACGGCCTTCGCCAGATCCGGCTGCCACACATCCGGCTCGAAGGAGGGCACACCGAAGGAGTTCGTCACGGAGTAGGGCGCGGCGTAGCTCGTGTGGCCACGCAGGCGTGCCTCCGTGGGATGCAGATCGCCCTCCACATCGACGGCCAATACATTGGGCCAGGGATGGCAGGTCCACTGCCGGCTGCGTACCGTTTTATACACCGGCAGATCGAATCCGGCGTCCAGCGCGGCGCCGATGAAGCGGCTGTTCAGCAGCGGCCCGGCCGCGATGCCGAACGGCAGCCCCACAAGTTGGCCCAGAATGCGATGGTTCGGCTCGTCGGGTGCTTGCCCTGCCGGCCCGGAGGCCGGGGCAGGCCGTGCAAAATGCCCAAAAGGCCCCCGCGCGTAGTTCTCCTCGTAGCTCAACGCGGGATCGTAGAAGGGAGTCATGGACGCGTGTTGATTTCTCCAATGCCTACGCCGGAGCTACCGGGCCTTCTGCCCGACCGAGCCGCAGGCTCGTTCTAGGCGGACAAAGAACGAAAGACCGGCCTGGGCCTCCGCATATTGTACAGAGACCCGGACAGCCTCAGGGAGCCCATCCGAGGCGCGATGTCTTGGCGCATTCCCGGATGGACGACCGCCGAGCTATAGGCTGCTCGTTCTGTTGCCTGTGATCAGACGCAGTAAAAACGTCAGCAGAACCGCGCCGATCACCGCCACGATGATCGAGTAGATCAACCCGCCGCTGGCCGCCGCGCCGAACAGGTGCGACATGATGAAGCCGCCGACAACCGCACCCACGATGCCCACAATAATATCCATCAGCGCGCCGTAGCCGGAGCCCTTCATGATCTTGCCGGTGAGAAAGCCTGCGATCAGCCCGACGATAATCCACCAAATAATTCCATGCGCCATAGAAAGTCCTCCAATTTTGTTCTTGTTCCGAAACTCATATGCTCAGAGTGAGTGCCGCCCTGTAAGGTTGCGTGTCGCAGGTATCCTTGCGAAGGATCGTCGCGGTTGATCGCCGTAACGGCTTGTTGCCTCGCTCGCGCCCGTTGCCGGTCCTCGTGGGATGTATCCTGAACGGGATCGCAATGAGCCCTTCTATCTCACGCACCACCCCACGCCCGCGGGTTCTCAGCGGCATGCGCCCCACCGGACGTTTGCACCTGGGCAACTATATGGGGGCGCTGCACAATTGGGTGAAGCTGCAAAACGACTACGACTGCTTCTTTTTCATCGCCGACCTCCACGCGCTGACCACGGACTACGCCGACCCGAGCCAGCTGCGCGCCAATGTCGCCGATATCGCCCTCGACTTCCTCTCCGCGGGGCTGGACCCGGGCCGCTGCGTGATCTTCCGCCAGTCCGAGGTCTTGGAGCACGACCGCCTGAATACACTCTTCGGCATGTTCACGCCCATCTCCTGGCTGGAGCGCGTGCCCACCTACAAGGACCAGCAGGCGCAGCTCACCGGAAAAGACCTGAACAACTACGGTTTTTTGGGCTACCCGCTGCTGCAGTCGGCCGATATCCTGCTCTACAAGCCGGACTTTGTGCCCGTGGGTGCCGATCAGGTAGCGCACGTCGAGCTCACCCGCGAGGTCGCGCGGCGGTTCAACGATTTGTACCCCGGCGACTTTCACCTGGCGCCGGACGCCAGGCCGTGGGAGATGGGCGCCATCCTGGAGAAGGCCCGCAAGCACGCCGGCGAACCCAAAGATTCCACCCGTACCGACTTCACCGCGCACCTGCTCTTTCAAGCCGCGGGAGAGACCAAGAAGCTGACCGGCTTCGGCCGCCGCGCCATTCTGCCCGAGCCGCAGGTGCTGCTCACGCCCAGTCCCAAACTACCTGGGCTGGACGGCCGCAAGATGAGCAAAAGCTACGGCAACCACCTGATGCTGTCGGAGCCGGAGGCGGACCTGCGCGCCAAGCTGAAGATCATGGTGACCGATCCGGCACGCGTGCGGCGCGACGACCCCGGCAACCCGGACCTCTGCCCGGTCGGCGATCTGCACAAGGTGTTTTCCGATGCGGATACCCTGGCAAAGGTCTACGACGGCTGCACGACGGCCAAGATCGGCTGTATCGAATGCAAAAGCTGGTGCGCCGATTCGATTCTGCGCGCCATCGCCCCCATCCAGGCGCACCGGCGCGACCTGGAACAGCGCCCGGCCGTGATCAAAGACGTGCTCGCCAATGGCCGTGAACGCGCGACCAAGCGCGCCCGCGAAACGCTGGCCGAGGTGCAGGCCGCGATGGGCATGTAGAGGGCACAGGGCACAGGGCACAGGGCACAGGGCACAGGGCACAGGGCACAGGGCA
>CAXTBJ010000097.1:5644-10862 GCA_964242585.1 uncultured Bryocella sp. | reverse complement strand
GGTGGCGGCCAGAGCCAGAAACCGAGTGTGTACTTCGCGAAGGCATGTTTGGCTTGCAGCATCTTGTTTGGCGTACTGTTCTGCGCGACGATGCTTTATCGATATGACGAATACACGCAAGACGTAAGGTCTTATACAAAGTTCTGGTATTCCCTCGTAGAGAGCCGGGTGCCCCATCCATGCGCAGCCTCACCGCGCATGGGTGGGACCAGCCTAAAAGCTACCCTGACCCACAAGTGTCGACGCCGTAGAGATCATCCTCCTCCAAAAACTTCCATGACGGCTAGAGGCGACGCTCTACACCGGGAGATGGGGGTATAACGACTCATGAACTTTTTGTCGATCTTCCTGTTTGGTCTTTTCACCGCAGGGTCAGCACACACCGGGAGTTCGATGGCGCTGGAACCACGTCTACTTACGCCTTGCATCACCAGCCCCTCCTACGCGGGCAATATGCAACCCTTCGTAAACGGCTGCTCACGTGTGGTAAGAGGAACCATCACGTATGTGGGCGGGAGTATGGCTGTCACTTGGAAGCCAAACGAAACAAAGTATTTCGACGTAAACGTTTACCACAGCCTGAGTATGGCAACGGAAGAATAGACCGGGGTGCCGGGTACCCCATCCGTGCGCGGCCTCATCGCGCATGGAAGGAGCCGGCCGACAAGCTACCCTGAACCCATGGGCCTCGACGCCATAGACATCGTCATCCGCTGCGAAGAAGCCTTCGACCTCCGCCTCGAGGACAAAGACACAGGCCAGATCAACACCCAAATTGATTAGCCCAGCTCTTCGAGCAGCTCTGCACCAAACTCCACCTTGGAATCGGTATCGTCTACCGAGCGGCTTCCGAAACTGGCAGCCCGCATGAGTAAATAACCTATGCCAGCCTTGATATTCATCTCCGGCGTGCCGATGTCAGCCGAGAGCATCGATTTCAGAGGCGCCCCAAGAATCAGGTCGCCGCCCTCTTGCCCACCAGCAGAGCCTTGAGTCCCGGATCACCGGGATTTCCAATCTGCATGGGGTTGGCTTGCCAAGCCGGTATTTCAGGACCGGCCGTTTCGGTCAGGATCATTGCCTTGATGAGCTTCCAATTGAGTGGCACGTACCTGGGAGTGGTACCCAATCGGGTATTAAACTCTCCGACCGCCGCTTTGATCTGCTGGTCATAGTCCCCAAAGTGCGGGTTGTTCACGGCAGCATCCACCGTGTCTTGCCAATTCCTGTAACCGGCGTCTGCCGCCATGCGCTCCCTCCAAGTGAGGGAAGACTACCATGTGCCGAGTGCGCCATCTGTTTGGTTGAGGTCCCCTCCCGTGCCCTCACATACTCTCCGCAGAGACGTCATGCTCACAGAAGAGCAAATCACGAGCCTGTGGGAACGGCAACTCGCCGCGGAAGTGCGCGCTCTACTTTGCCGAGTTCGCCAATCTGTACAACCGCCAGAAGCAGTGGATCAGCGGAGCCTCATTGTCCCTGACCAGTGTGCCGCCGCGACCAGCATAGGTCGATATCAGCACGGGTCGAACTCACGGCAACTATAACCAGGTTCGATCCTCTCGGGCGAGCATTCAGCTCCGCTGCGAGATGCCCGATCACGAAAATCTTGTCAGAGGTGGTTAGGACTCAATCGAAGCAATGTCGTCCATGGACGACTTGCGATGAAATTTTTATCGCTTCTCTCCTTTGGACTGGTAGGCTATCGAAATTCCACATTGAAGTTGCTGCAGGAGTGAAACGTTGCACCGCCGGCCCGCGTTCAGCTCGCAGTGACGCCGTTTCAAGTCGATGTTGTCGGGCTCGAGGGTATGTCGTTTCGGTGAGTTGGCGTGTCTCGTCATGCCCGCGACCGAAGCACTGCAATGCGTAACAAACACAATCTCATCTTGAAGGAGTTTCCATGAAAACTTTTGGAGTCATCTCTGCCGGCCTGATCTGCGTTTGCACTCTGGCCGTCTCCGCTCGTGCCGACTACATGTTCAGCGGTTCAGGAACCAGTGGCACGCTCTCCAGCGCCTCCGAAACCTGGCAATTCAACGCTGACGGCGGTGCGGCCTCCACCGGCTATCTAAATAATTGGGGCAGTCCCGGCGTGGGCTCCGGTGTTACGGCCTACGGCGAAACGAGTCCTGCCTACGGTCTTGAGATCACCTTCACCGGCGGCGGCGCCATCGATCCCGCGTCCATCACCATAGGCAACGACTCAGCCTGCCAAGGCTCCACCGGCGGCGGGACGACCTTCTGCAATTACACCTCCGGTTCCGACGTGTTCGAGGCCTTTCTGGTCGGCCCCGACACCATCGACTTCTTGGCGCAGAGCGCCACGTATGACGTCACCATGGGCGAACAATACTTCGTCAACATCTTCTTCGATGGCGCGACCCCCACAGCCTTCACCGGCTCGTGGCTCACCAGTTTCACCCCTACCCCGCCAACGTCCATGACGCCTGAACCCTCGTCCATGCTGTTGCTCGGTACCGGACTGCTGGGAATCGCCACAAAGCTCGGCGCGACCCGGCGCAAATCGTCGCTCTAATAAATTTGTGCACGGTGTAGGCTATCGACCCCTAGGCAGGTGCTCCATCCGTACGCGGCTTTCAAGCGTATGGAGGGGCACCTGCTCGGCTTCTTAGCTCTCACTTAAGTCTTGTGGTCGCAAAGCTCAGTCCTGCGCACGGGAGCACTGAACCTGCCCGGGCCGGCCCACGTACGATCGGCCCGCCGCCGCACGCAACTTCAGGGGAGGCGCAAACATCAACCCAAAGGTGAATGCAGACCTCGACGTACCCCGGAAATCCGGCAGGGAGGGCGCAAGCGCCACGCCCGGCCAGCTTTTATCCTCGAGCCCACAGCCCTCGCCTGAGCCGCCGGCTCAGGCGTTGCCGGGCCCCGACCATGCCATCAACCGTGGGCACGCCGCGCCCCCGGGGAACTCTCACCTCTTTGCCCGACCCAACAACACGCGGCTCAATCTATACCTCCTACGCCACGCCAGCGCGGGCACACAGCGTACCAACCCTAAGATCGACGTCAAACGTCCGCTCGATAAAGACGGCAAGCGCCACTGCCTGCATCTGGCGCATGTGCTCAATGGGCTCAAGCTCAGCTTTGACCTGATCGTCTCCAGCCCGCTCAAGCGCTGCCTGCAGACGGCACAGCTGATCGGCACGGAGACCGGTTATGAGGCGAAAATTCTACACGCGAAGGCTCTCGAGCCGGCAGCCGGCTATGCCCAATTTCAGCGTCTGGTGCACGAATGCCGCACCTACGAAAACGTCCTGATGGTGGGCCACAGCCCCAACATCATCCTCTTCCTCGGTCAGCTCATCGGACAGCCCGCCGAGGAGGGTACGAGCTTCGAGAACACCGCCGCGGCCCGGATTCGCATGCGCAAAGGGACCATCGCGCGTGTCTCGATCGATCGCGGTCCCGCTATGCTGCAATGGATGCTGGACCCGCGCATCGTGCGCGCGCTCTACGACACCTCCACCAAGAGCTCGCGGCGGAAGGTCTCGCGAAAATAGGCCGCTTCCTTGCGTACCGACCAAGCCTCCAGCTCCACGCCGCCGCGTGCGGAGTGTAGCTGCAGCACCACGCGTTTGGGGTACAGCATCACCTTGACGCGCAGTCCGCCGGAGGCGCGCTCGCCCTGCAAGGCCTGCGCCAGCCGCAGCAGCCCCACGGCCCGCTTCACGTTGGTGTGCTCCTCCACCGGCACCACGCGCAGGGTGCGGTCCATCGGCTCCGGCCGGCTCTTGCCCAGATAGCGCGCGATCGCCGCCACGATCACCCGCTGCGTGGGGGAAAAGCCGAAGATCTCCGAGTTGGCGATGATGTACTGCGTGTGCCGATGGTGGCCCTGGTGGTTCATGAATTTGCCCACCTCGCGCATCATGGCAGCGGCCGCCAGCCAGGATCGGTACTCCGATGGCAGCTCATGGATACGTCCCAGGCCGTCGAAGAGCGCTTCAGCCTGCCTGCGCACGGGTTCGGCCCTGGCAGGCTCCACGCCGTACCGGCGGCACACCTCCAGCACGCCCTCCCACCGCTCCGCCTCCATGGTCTTGTGTACGCTGGCGCGGCTATCGGCGTCGGCCAGCATCTGGGCGAGCACGCCATCGCGGAGCCCCAGTGGCGAGTAGCGAAACCCGCTCAGCCCCGTACGCTCCAGCAGCATCGCGTACACCTGCGCGCCGCCGACGATGATCTCCGACCGCTTGGGCCCGATGCCCGGCACCGCTGCACGCTGCGCATTGCTCATCCTCGCCAGCCGGTCGGCGAGCCGGCGAACGGACGCCGCGTCCGCCTGTAACGGCGCGGTCTCCACCGCCTTCAAGCCGCGAGTCGGACGGCTGGAGCGACTGAATTTCAGCGGATGCTTCTCCGCCGCGCCCTCAGCCGGCAGCGCATTGCTGGCCTCGGCCAGCGCCGCCGCCGTACCGGAGGTCGCCAGGACAAGATCCACCTGCGGCTTGCCCAGCTTGCGCTCCCCGCGCACCAACTCACGCTCGATGAACTGCTTCAGGCGTGCGATATCCCCCCTGCTCGGCGGATCGGTGCGCAGAAACTCCTGCTTCAGCCGTACCGCGCCCAGCGGCAGACTCACCATCTGCTGGATACGGCCGCCCTCCGATACTGTGATCTCACAGGAGCCGCCGCCCAGGTCGATCAGCAGCGTGCGGCCATGCGCATCGGGCTCATAGGTCATCACGCCCAGATGAATCAGCCGGCCCTCCTCCAGGCCGCTGATAATTTCAAGCGGCCAGCCCGTCGCCGACTTCACCCGGATGCTGAAGGCCTCTGCATTGCGGGCATCCCGCGTCGCGCTGGTGGCCACCACGCGCACCTGGTCGGCCACGTGGGCCTGCACGGCTTTGTGAAAGCGCTTCAGCGCCTTCACTGTACTCAGCATCGCTTCGGGCGAGATCTCCCCGGTCTCAAAGACGCTTTCGCCCAGCCGTGTCACCTCGCGGTCCTCGTACAGGGTGCGCAACTCGTGCTGCTGCACCGATGCAATGGCCAAACGGCATGAGTTCGATCCGATGTCGATCGCCGCAAACGTGGGCATGAGCCTCCAGGGAACTGCTTGGACTTGCTGGGCCTGCTTCCACGATCAAGATACATCGTGAGCCCTCGCCCTTTGTGTCCGATCTCTGAACGGCGCAGGGCCTCTTTGCATTGCAGCCTGCATCGTGACACGGCCCCTGCCGGATCT
>CAXTBJ010000097.1:0-5544 GCA_964242585.1 uncultured Bryocella sp. | reverse complement strand
TGGCAACCGGACTTGTTAGTCTGATCACGGGGCAAGCCCCATCGTTATGGCGTTTCGCTCCGTCCTCCAGGTTCCCGGCTCCCAACACGAGCGATCGCCCCTGCTCTTCTCACCGCTTTGGCAAGGCCTGCTCCTGTTTCTGCTTTGGGCGGCGATCTACCTTGCCTCCCTCGCCTCGCCGCCCTTGCTGGATGATGCAGACGCCACGCACGCCCAGGCCGCCGCCGCCATGCTCCGCACCGGCGACTACGTGACGCTATACGTCAACGGCATCCGCTACCTTGAAAAGCCGCCCCTACCCTACTGGCTGACCACCATCACCCTACAAGTCTTCGGTCCGAACAGCTTGGCCGTCCACCTACCGCTCGCGCTGACCGTGTTTGGCCTGGCGCTTCTCGGCTGGCACTGGGGCTGCCGTGCCCTTCCATCGTCAAACACAGGTTTTTATGCCGCGCTTTTCACGCTCACCGCCGCCGGTGTCTTTCTTTTTACCCGCATCTTCATCCCGGATGCACTCTTGTCGCTGCTGCTGGCCTGCGCGCTCTACGCCACCCTGCGCGCGCTCGAACCCGCCGCCGACTCGCGTCTTTGGGCCGCTGTGTTTTGGCTCACGCTTGCTGGTGCCGTGCTCACCAAGGGCTTGGTCGCCATCGTTTTTCTGCTCGGGACCTTGGCGTTGTACCTTCCGCTGGCGGGTGAGCTCCGCCTTTGGCGACGCCTCCATCCCGTCCTCGGCAGCACGCTTTTTCTAGCCGTTGCCGCACCCTGGCATGTCTTAGCCGGTCTGCGCAACCGCAACAGCGCCGGAGGTCACGGCTTCTTCTGGTTCTACTTCGTCAATGAGCATGTCTTGCGCTTCCTTGGCCGCCGCTTTCCGCCCGACTACAACAAACTGCCCGCCGCGCTGTACTGGTCCCTGCACCTCGTTTGGCTGTTCCCGTGGAGCTTCCTGGTGCCTGTAGCTTTGATCGAAGCCTGGCGACGACGGAGCAGCCTGCGTCTTTTGCGAGGCTCCCAGCGGAGATCCTTCGGCCAGCGTTCTACCCTGCTCCTGTTGCTCTTTGCCGCCCTGGTCCTCGTCTTCTTCAGTCTCTCGACCAATCAGGAGTACTACACCTTTCCTGTCTACCTGCCCGCTCTTTTGCTCACAGCCGCCGGCCTCGACCGCGTGGAATCCGGCACGGAGCCCCGTCCGCAACGCGTCCTCGTCGCGTGTCAGGCAGCGCTGACCGCCGTTTGTCTCCTGGCCGCCACGGCCCTGGCCTTCGGCCTCTGGAGCAGCCGTCACCTGCCCGCCGCGCCCGACGTAGGCGATCTCGTCGCGCACCGCGGCGTGGGCAATTACACCCTGTCCATGTCTCATTTTTTCGACCTCACGACCGCCTCCTTCTCCGCGCTGCGCCTGCCCGCTGCGCTCGCCTCGGTTGCCCTCGCCTCCGGTTCGCTCGTGAGCCTCGCTCTGCGTCAGCTGCGCCGGCACCGGGCCGCCACCGTGACGCTTGCCCTGATGAGCGCCGCCCTGCTCGTCGCCGCGCACCTCGCCCTGGTGCGCTTCAGTTCTCTGCTCTCCTCGCAGCGCTTTGCTCTCCGGATGCAGCAGGTCGAGAAGGAGCAGGACCGCGCCCACGGCAGTGAGGTCCTGCTGTACGGCGATCAGGCCCTCGGCTCCTCGATCCCCTTCTATCTCGGTCACGGCGTCGAACTCGTGGACGGCCGCAGTAGCTCCATGATCTTCGGCAGCACCTTTCCGGACGCCCCATCCATCTTTCTTACCTCCCTGCAACTGCAGGCCACATGGGGCCACGGCCCTCGCAAACTCCTCTTCGTTCCTCTCGATCATCGTCAGGAGGTCGATCGACTCCTCGGCAGCCGTCAGATCCTGCTTTATGAGAGCGCCGGCAAAGCCCTGGTCACCGACCGGCTCCTCATACCTGATTTACTGCCGCCATCCATGGACAGCACCCGCACTTCTCGCAAACAATAGAGCCAACCAGTGAACGATTCCCAGCAGTCATCCCCCTCCCTCCGGCCCTCCCGGCAGTGGCATTACCGCTCGTTGCTCCTGATCCTGCTGCCATGGTTGATCCTGCAACTCGGCGGCCTGTTTTCCCCCGGTCTGCTCGATGATGTCGATTCGGTCTACATCGAGATCGCGCGCGAGATGCTCACTCGTCATGATTTCGTTACCCCCACAATTGACGGCATCCGCTTCTTCGATAAACCGCCGCTGCTTTACTGGATGGCCGCCGGCTCCATGCGCGCCTTCGGCATCCATGACTGGGCCGCGCGGCTGCCCCTCGCCCTGGGCGTGCTGGCGCTGCTGCTGGCTGTGTATGCACTCGGCATCCGGCTCTTCGCGGCAGTCTCGCCCGCCGGCAGCCCGGACCGCGGTGGCCTCTATGCCGCGCTCGCCACCGGTATCTCGGTCGGCCCCTACCTGTACACACGTTTCTATATCCCGGATATCCTCGTCGCGCTCTGGATGACGGTGGCCGTCCACCTTCTTCTCATCGCGCTTGAGCGTCTGGACGAGGGCCGCTCCGCGCTGTGGCCCAGCCTCGGCTTCGCCGCCGCAACCGCTCTCAATGTCCTCACCAAGGGGCTCATCGGCCTCGTTTTTCCGTTAGGATTTGCGCTGCTGTACCTGCTTTGGACCCACCGTCTGCGCAATCTCACCCGTCTGCACCTCCTGCCGGCGGTTCTGGTCTTTCTGGCGATCGCCGCCCCGTGGCACGTGCTCGCCGCCCTGCGCAACCCGCCCGTCCCCATGCCCCCGGGGGTGGGTCTGCCCGCGCGTGCCGGCTGGGCCTGGTTTTACCTCTACAACGAGCACATCGCCCGGTTCCTGCAGCGCCGCATCCCGCACGACTACGGTCAGGTTCCGATTCCGCTCTTCTGGCTACTGCTGCTGCTCTGGCTAATCCCCTGGACCGCTTTCCTGCCCGCAGCCGCGCTCGACGCCGCGCGCGACCTCCGCTCTGCCCGCAGCTCAAGCCCGCCGCTCGGTGCCGAGGCAGCCTCGAACCCTAGAACCGCCGTTGCGCACGACCGTCAACAGGAGACCGCGCGCTCCCTTCTGCTGTGGGCGCTGTTGATCCTCGGCTTCTTCACACTCTCTTCGCGCCAGGAGTACTACCACCTGCCCGCGCTGCCGGCCCTTGCGCTGCTGGTAGGCGGCCTGCTCGCCCGCGCCGACAACCCCGTTGCCGCAGCCGAAGGCCGCTCCCTGGCCGGCGCAGCCGAGGCGCGCCGGCAGGTCCTCGCCGGTTCCCGCTGGCTTCTCTATCCGCTCGGATCTCTGCTCTTTGCCGTTTGCGCCTATTTCGCCCTGACCGCGCCGCATCCCCCGCCCGGCGCCACCCTGAGCTCGCTGCTGAACTCCAACCCGAACCTGTACAACCTCTCGCTCGGCCACGTGTTCGATCTCACCGGCCGTGCCATGGGGCTGTTTCGCGGGCCGCTGACAGCCGTCGCCCTAGGTATGCTGCTCCTGGGCCCAGGAACGCACTGGCTGCGCCGGCTGGGCCGCACCTACGCTGCCAACCTGCTCCTGGCCGCTTCCATGACGCTGGTATTGCTCGGCGCGCATGAGGGCCTGGTCCGCTTCTACCCGATCCTCGGCTCAAAGGGCCTCGCCGAAGCCATTGCCGCTCAACGCCAACCCGGCGATCTCGTCGCCATCGACGGTGAACTCACCTCTGCCTCCACCCTGCTCTTCTATACCGCCCAGCCCGTGCTGCTGGTTAACGGCCGCGTCAACGGCCCCTGGTTCGGCAGCTTCTGGCCCGACGCTCCTCACATTTTTCTGGATGAGACCGCTCTCGATCGACTCTGGGCCGGCCCGGGGCGCGTCTTTCTGCTCACCTACCGGCCAGGCCCGCGCGCGGCCGACCTGCGCCGCTTCGGCCAGGTCACCACCCTCGCCGAAGCGGGCGGTAAAACTGTGCTTTCAAATCGCTAGGGCATGCACTTAAACTGCCGTCACATCGGCCGGCGCTTCCACCAACCCGCCCTGCTTCAAGCGATACACCTTGCCGCGATAGTAGAAATTCTCTCCCAGGTAGCTGCTCGCCCAAAGCACGCTTCCCAGCAGATCCCGCACGGGATAGATCACCGCGGCCTGCCACCACGCGCGCTCGCCCAGCACCAGCAGAATCGTCGAGGCCTGTATCCAACGATTGACGATTGTCGCCAGCAGCCAAAGCACCCCCAGGCTCGCGCGTCCGGTCAGCAGTCCCCAGGTGAGCCCCATGAGCCCGAACGGCACCGAAAACGTCAGTCCACTGCCGAAGTGTCCCCACGGACGCGATCGCCTGGTGCTCTGCATCCACCGCAGCTGGTTGCGAAAGCTCAGCGTAAAGGGTGAGTCCTGCACCACCAGGCGGATCACGTGCGTGGCCAGCAGCACGGTTGTGCCCTGCGCCGCCAGCCGGTTGCCCAATACGAAATCGTCGGCATAGAACTGCCCCAGCTCGCCGAAGCCGCCGACCTGCTCGAAGCTACGCCGTCGCACCGCCATCGTCGCGCCCAGGGCGAATTTTGTGCCCTCGATCATGTCCGCCACCAGCACGCCGGAGGTCATCTCCACGCTCTTACCCACCGCATCCAGCCGCGAGCTGAAGCCCGCACCCCGGTGCGCCGTGCCCAGATACACACACGATGCCAACCCGACGCGCGGATCGCGCAGGTACTGCACCATGCGCCGCAGATAATCCGGCGCCACGCGCACATCCGCGTCGCTGGTGATGTAGTCGTCGTTGGCCGCAAGCGAGTCCAGCTTCTCGAGCGAAAACACCTTGGCATTGTGGAAACGCGGAATCGGCTCGCCGCAGGTCGCATACCGTGCACGGATTGCCGGGTAGCGCGCCCCCACGCGACGCGCCAGCCGCAATCCCTCATCGCTCTCCTCACGCGCACAGAACAGCAATTCGAACTCCGGGTAATCCTGCTCGAAAAAGGTCTCCAGATTACGTTCCATGCCCGGTTCGGTGCCGTGGAGCGGTTTCAACACGCTCACCGGAGGCAGAAACGTGGCGGCCTCCCGCTGTTCGCGCCGCCGCCGCAGGCCAAAACGAACCGCCGCCGCCACGACCATGCCGCAATACACCGTGGAGGTGACCGTACCTAGGAAAGCAAGGGAGAAAAGTGCTCGGGACATACGCATGTTTGAACTTTGTATCGGTCGTACAGCCTGCTCGAGGAACTGTGTCCGGCAGGCCTGCTTTATTGTAGGTAACTTACATTCTGGCGATGTAAAAACTGTCTTGGGCCATGCAGCTCCGCCTAGCCCCTCTTCCGCGAAGGCCCCTTGGTCTCGCGCGCCGTCACCACCACCTGTCGCCGCATGGGCACGAGCCCGGCTGGCGGCTGCGATTGCGCCTGTTGCATGCGGGTGAGCATCTCGGTGCGCACGTATTCCACAAAGCCCTGCATCTGCCGGTTCATCTCCTCCATGCGCTCGCGCATCTGCAGCACAATCGCGATTCCCGCAATATTCACGCCCAGATCCCGCGCCAGATTCAGAATGAACTCCAGCCGCTCCAG
>CAXTBJ010000096.1:0-10906 GCA_964242585.1 uncultured Bryocella sp. | reverse complement strand
AGCAGCGGCAACAGCAGCGGCAACAGCAGCGGCAACAGCAGATTCCCTGCGGGAATGACAGAAAGAGAATCAGCGGCAACAGCAGCGGCAGCGGCAGGTTCCCTTTGGGAATGACAGAAAGGAAGGCAACGGCAAGAGCAACGGTAGCGGCAGATTTCCTGTGGAAATTTTTAGAAAGAACAGCACGGCAACGGCCTTCGTTATTTCTCGAACAAGGCCTCTTCGCGGCCGGCTAGCAGATCCAGTGCGCCGCGTTGGCGAAGCGTTTCGGCGGCGGTGGCGCCGAACTCCGCGGCGGTGATGCCTGCCGGTGCGTGTTCGAGCACCTGGGCGACGGCGTCGCCGTCCGCGGCGGCCACCATCGCGTGAAGGTGCCAGCGGCCGTCGGCCGCGTGGCAGTAGGCGCCGAGGGGCAGATTGCAGCCGCCGCCCAGGGCTGCCAGCACGCAGCGCTCGACGGCGGTAGCGAAGGCGGTTTCGGCATGATTCAGCATGCCCAGGGCCTCCGCGATCTCTCTCCGCGAAGCCGTTCCATCTACTGAACCCGCTCCGTTCAGCGAAGCCGCACCGTTCAGCAAAGCCGCACCGTCCAGCGCGGCGGCGGCGCCACTCGCGCTGAGTGTTTCGAGCGCGAGCGCGCCCTGGCCCGGTGCGGGACAGAGCTCGTCCACGCTGAAGCGCTGGTGGACGTGCTCGATGCGGCCGAGGCGGTCAAGGCCGGCGGAGGCCAGCACGAGGGCGTCGGCTTCGCCGGCGGCCCATTTGCGCAGGCGAGTGTCGATGTTGCCGCGCATGGCAACGAATCGGAGATCGGGACGCAGCGCCAGCAGCATTGCCTGGCGGCGGGGGCTGGTGGTGGCCACCCGCGCCCCCAGCGGGAGCATGTGCAACCCCCAGAACTCTTCGCAGACAAAGGCATCGCGGGCGTCGGCGCGGGGAGGGATGGCAGCCAGGGTAAAGCGCGGATCGAGGGTAGTGGGCAGGTCTTTGAGGGAGTGGACGGCAACATCGATGCGACGGTCGAGCAGAGCGTCCTCGATCTCCTTAATGAAGACACCCTTGGCGTCGAGCGGCGTGCCGTCCTCAAAGGTGGCCGGGGCGATGAAGCTGGGGTCCTGCATGCGGTCGCCGGTGGTACGGATGACCTCGACGGAGACCTGATGGCCATGCCGGCGAAGCTCCGCGGCGATGTGAGTGGCCTGCCAGAGGGCGAGTTGCGAACCGCGGGTGCCGAGGCGAATGGTTTGGGTGCTCATCGCTGATAAGGATAGCGCGGCCGGGAAAAGTCTCGCTCCCGTCGGGTAGGCTCCGGAGCGGATTGGCAGATGGTGCAGAGATAGGCAAAGCAAGACAACCGCAGATCCGTTCCCGCCCCGCCTTCGGGAATTGCCAACAAAGGAAGAAACGCCTCTATACCTTCAGCACCTTCAGCTATTTTGCTTCAGAAGCTGCTCCACTTACGTGAGAAGCGATCTACAGCATAAGGACTTACAGTACAAGCGACGGGGGCAGGTTCTCCGGTGCCGCGCCGAACCGCAGATTGGGCTCCGGGCCCATCTGCAACACGATGTGGCCGCCCGAGGCGATGTCCGCATGCCGGAACCAGGCGCGCGCCTGCTCCGTGCCGTTCAAGGTGAAGCTCTGCACGTACCGGTGAGCCGGATCGCGGCGTTTTACGTCAATCTCTAACGACTTGCCGCCGCCGACCTGGATCATGGCGTGTTCCACCAGTGGCGAGCCCAACACATAGATGCCGCTTACCGGATCTACCGGGTAGAAGCCCAACGCGGACAGAAACAGCCATGCCGACATCTGGCCCACGTCCTCATTGCCGGCCATGCCGTCCGGGGCCGCATGGTATTGCGTGTCCATCAAGGAACGCACGCGGGCCTGCGTTTTGTGCGGCGCGCCCGCGTAGACGTACAGGTAGGCGATATGGTGCGAGGGCTCATTGCCGTGCGCGTACTGGCCGACCATGCCGGCGATGTCCGGCGGCGCATCCGGCGGCAGGGTGGACGGCACGGTGAAGAGCAGATCCAAGCGCTTCAGGAAGCGCTCGCGGCCGCCGTAGAGCGCGATCATGCCCGCGGGATCGTGCATGATCGCGAAGCTGGACTGCCAGGCGTTGGATTCGGTGTAGTCGCGCCATCGCTTG
Organism: uncultured Bryocella sp.; assembly: GCA_964242585.1. Classification (GTDB taxonomy): domain Bacteria; phylum Acidobacteriota; class Terriglobia; order Terriglobales; family Acidobacteriaceae; genus Granulicella. The sequence continues at coordinate 8,751 of CAXTBJ010000096.1, read as the reverse complement.
CTGTGGCCCATCTCGATCGGGTCGAACGGCGTTGCCCACGAGCCGTCGAGCATCTTGGGCTCCATGAACTGCGTGCCCGGATTGAAGAAGTGACGGTAGTTGGTGGAGCGGGCCTGCAGCATCGCCGCTTCGTCGTCCTTGCCGAGCTTTTTGGCCACATGCGCGACGGACCAGTCGCCGTAGCAGTACTCAAAGCTCTTCGAGACCGATTCGCCTTCGCGGTCACAGGGGATATATCCGAGCTCGCGGTAATAGCCCAGACCTTGGAAATTTTCCACCAGCGCGCGCTCGCTCATCACCCTGTAGGCGGCCTGGGAGTCGATACCGGGAAAGCCCTTGTTGATGGCCTCGGCGATGACGCTGGCGGAATGATAGCCGGTCATGGTACCGGTTTCGGTGCCCTGCAGCGGCCACACCGGCATGCCGTCCTCGCTCTGCTCGGCCATGCGGATCAGCGTGTTGGCAAAATCCGGCACACGATCCGGCTGGATGATGGTGTAAGCCGGATGCGCGGCGCGGAAGGTGTCCCAGAGGGAAAAAGTTGTGTAGTTCCGCTGCCCGGCCGGCAGTTGGTGCACCCCGGCGTCCATGCCGCGGTATTGGCCGTCGACGTCGTCAAAGAGCTGCGGTCCGAGCGACATGTGGTAGAGCGCGGTGTAGAAGATGCGCTTCTGCTCGGGGTTGGCGATCTCGGCCTGCACACGGCCCAGTTGCGCACGCCATGCTGCCTGCGCCGCGGCGCGGGTGCGCTCGAAGTCCCAGTCGGGCTGCTCGGCCTTGAGATTCTTCGCCGCCCCTGCCGCGCTAACGCCGGAGATGCCGGTGCGCACGAGGATCTGTTCGCCGGGTTGGGTCTGGAAGTGGAGCACGGCTTTCAGGTTGTCGCCCTGCAGCTTATTTTCATCCAGGCCGACGCCCGCTTCAATCGGCTTGTCGTCCGAGTAGAGCACGACCCTCGTGGGCTGCCTGGAGACCTGCAGGGTGAAGTAGCTGTGGCGATCGCGGCCCCAGGCGCGCGTGACGTGACCGCCGGCGAGTGTGTCGGGCGCGGTCCGGCTCAGTTCGGCCGCGTAGACGGAGCTGCCGCCGTTCGTCAGGTAGCTGTGCGACAGATCCAGGATGAGCCAGGCCTCGCCGCCCGCCTGAAAGGTGTAGCGGTGCAGACCGGTGCGCTCGGTGGAGGTCAGCTCGGCGTGCACCTTGGGGTCCCGCAGCAGGACGGAGTAGAAACCGGGCTCGGTGACCTCGTCGTCATGCGAGAAGCGCGAGCGGTAGCCCGCGGCGGGGTTGTCGCGCGGGCCGGGGTGGAGCCGCACCGGGCCGGTGCCGGCCATGACCAGAAAATCCAGCAGGTCCCCGCAGCCCGTTCCACTGAGGTGGGTGTGGCTGAAGCCCATGATGGAGGTGTCCGAGACGTGGTAGCCCGAGCACCAGTCCCAGCCATCGTTGTAGGTGTCCGGACTCAGCTGCACGGCCGCGAAGGGTACACTGGCTCCCGGAAAGCAGTGGCCATGGCCCCCGGTGCCGATACGCGGATCGACCCAGCGCAGCGGATCGGCGGCGGCCTCACCCACTGGAAACGCGAACAATGGCTTGGGAAGGGCAGCGGTGGCGCAAACGGCGCCCGCAGATTGCACAAATTGACGGCGAGAGATCACGTGGGACACTCCAAGCGGAGAGGCATGATCGGCGCATCGACAGCGAATCGAGGCCTCTATGCTCGTTAGTGTGACTGAATGGGGGTGAGATGAGCAAGGGCGGCGTGAATGACAGGGCCAGGCGTATAGAGCAGACAACGGTTTGCCGCAGGCGCTGGCTGCAGGGGGCGGGAGCGGCCGCGCTTTGCACGCTGCTGCCGTACCGTGGCTTCGGGCAGGATGCGCCGTCCCCTGTCGCAAGCGGGCATCGCCCCGCGCCCGCGGACCGACGCTTCCGCTCCGAGGCCGTGGAGCAGTTTCTGCTCACGACGCAGGCCCGCATCGGCGACCCGCAGCTCGCCGCACTGTTCGTCAACTGCTTTCCGAACACGCTCGACACCACGGTGCAGCCGGGGACCTTCGAGGGCAAACCCGATACGGCGGTCCTCACCGGCGATATCCCGGCCATGTGGCTGCGCGACAGCTCCGCGCAGGTGTGGCCCTACCTGCCCCTGGCGGCCAAGGACGACCGCCTGCGCGCGCTGCTCGAAGGCGTGATCCGCCGCCAGATGCGGTGTCTGCTGATCGACCCCTATGCCAACGCCTTTATGGCCGACCTCCACGCGGCGCCCCTGCCCTGGACGCGCACGGATGCGACCGAGATGCGGCAGGGCGTGGGCGAGCGCAAGTATGAGCTCGATTCGCTCTGCTATCCCATCCGGCTCTCCTACGGGTACTGGAAGCAGACCGGCGGCACGGAGCCCTTCGACGCGCGCTGGGCCGCGGCCATGCAGCTCATTGTCGCCACCATGCGGGTGCAGCAACGCAAAAACGGGGCCGGCCCCTACCACTTCCAGCGCAGTGCCCCCACGCCGACCGAGACGCTCGGCGAAAAGGGCTTCGGCAACCCGGTCAATCCGGTCGGGCTGATCGCCTCGGGCTTTCGGCCCTCCGACGATGCCTGTCTCTTCCCCTTTCTGGTGCCCTCCAATCTGTTCGCCGTGACCTCCCTGCTGCAGCTGGCGGAGATGAGCCGCGCCGTGCTGAAGAACGACGATCTGACCGGGGAGGCCGTCGCGCTCGCGACCGAGGTGCAAACCGCGCTGCGGCAGTATGGCTTGGCCGAGACCCCCGACGGCACCATCTGGGCCTATGAGGTGGACGGCTTCGGGGGCCAGGTGCTGATGGACGATGCCAATGTGCCCAGCCTGCTCGGCCTGCCCTACCTGGGCAGCTCACCGGATGCGGCGCTCTACGCCCGCACACGGGAGTTTGTCTGGAGTCGGCGCAATCCGTGGTTCTTCCGCGGAACGGCCGGCGAGGGCGTCGGCGGACCGCACGAGGGCAAGGACATGATCTGGCCCATGTCGCAGATTGTCTACGCCCTGACCAGCGACTCGAACGACGAGATCCGGCATGTGCTCGGGATGCTGAAGGCCTCCACGGCGGGTACCGGCTTCCTGCATGAGAGCTACCTTAAGGATGACCCGAAGAACTTCACCCGTGCCTGGTTTGCCTGGGCGAATACGCTGTTCGGGGAACTGATCGCCACGCTGGCCGCGAAGAAGCCGGAGCTGCTGCGCGGCTAGAGCTGGGCGGAGGCAAGGGCCTTCATCCGACGCTTGGGTTTGTCATCCCGTACGGAATGTAGGGATCTGCTTGTGCCTGGAGTGGATGCCGCCGAGAGTTGTTGTAGCCATGGGGAAAGCAGATCCCTCCGCTACGCTGCGGGATGACAAACGTTTTCATGCGGCAACCCGGCATTCTTTCTAGCGGCAACAGAGTATTTCCAAGCGGCCATCGAGTATTTTCAGGCGGCCACAGAGTATTTCCAAGCGGCCATCGAGTATTTCAGGCGGTGAACCCGGCACCCGTGCGGGCGCGCCACAATGCGCCTTCGATCGGATCGACCACGCCCGGCATGGCTTCGGCTTCTGGAAAGTGCTGCCGCACCGAGCGCACCAGCGCCTCGCGCACGGGCGCGACCCGCTCCATGATGCTGCCCGCAAAGGCCAGCCTCGGCTGAAATGCGTCGCCATAGGCGGCCGCGCGCAGACGCCGGAGCAGCAGACCCACCAGCCCGGCAAGCTCCTCGCCCTGCTGTCGCAGCAATTCTGAAGCCAACGCGTCGCCCGCCTCAGCGGAACCCACCACCAGGGGCACCAGTTGGGAAAAATCCGGCAGCGGCGAACGGTTGGCGTGCTCCACCAGGTCGGCAAACGACGGAAGCCGCCAGAATCTCAGAACTTCGGCCTCCAGCGTCGTTACGCGGCCCTCATCGCGCGCCTGGCAGAGCGCCCGCAGCGCCTGGTGGCCGATGCGGTAGCCGGAGCCCTGGTCCGCCAGGGTTGGCCCCCAGCCGCCGGCGGTCTGCACGGGCCCACCGCGGACCCGGCCGGCTACGTTGGAGCCCGTGCCGGCCAGCACCAGCACGCCGGCCTCGCCCGGGAACGCCGCATCCAGCGCAATCTCCACATCGCCCAACAGCAGCAGACGGCCGCCCACCCGCGCTGCCAGCTCGCGGCGCAGCCAGTCCGTGACCAGCGGCACGGTCTCCCCTGCCGTACCGATGCAGGTGCGCTCCACGGCGCGCATGGAGACCCCCGAGTCCGTCGTAAGCTGGCGCAGCGCCCCTTCGAGATTGGCGGTCGCGGTCGCGGCGTCGGTGCGCAGCCGCTTGATGGTGCCGGTGCGCACCCGCGCCAGCGTTCGAGTCCCGTCCGCCAGCAGCAGATCGGTTTTTGTACCGCCCGCGTCGAGTGCAAGAAAGTATGCCATCGCCCCTCTGATCGACCTTACTCGGCCAGCACGGCCTTGCTGAGATTGCGCGGATGATCCACATCGACGCCGTTGCCGACCGCGATAAAGTACGCCAACAGCTGCAGCGGAATCACCTCGCAGATGGCCAGCATCGCTTCATGGGTCTCGGCGACCTCGATTACCTGGCCGGCGAGCGCGGCCACGGTGCGGTCCCCCGTATTGGCGATGGCCAGAATCGCCGCGCCCTGCGCCCGCATGTCGCTCATCAACGAAACCACCTTTTCATAGCGTTCCACGGACTCGGCGCTCGCGCGGTCCACGGTTGCCAGCATGACGAGCGGCGTGTCGGCACTGACCAGCGCGTTGGGGCCATGCTTCAATTCGCCGCTCGGGTAGCCCTCCGCGTGCAGGTAGGAGGACTCCTTCAACTTCAGCGCACCCTCGCGGGCGATCGGGTAATGCACGTCCCGGCCCAGAAACAGGAGGCTCTTCGCGTTGCGGTAGGTCTCCGCCGCCGCGCGCGCGGCCCGCTCCCACCCGGCGAGCTGGTCTTCCACCAGCGCAGGCAATGCGGCAAGCTGCGCGAGCTCCGTCCGCAGGGCGCGTTCATCGAGCGTGCCCCGCACCTCGGCGGCCAACAGCGCGAGCAGGTACAGGTTCAAAAGCTGCGCGGTAAAGCTCTTGGTCGCCGGGACCGCCCGTTCGCGGCCGGCGGCGGTCGGAAAGCTGACCGTGGCCTCGCGGGCCATGGTGGATTCGGGCACGTTGGTGATCGCCAGCGTGGCATAGCCCCTGCGGTTCGCCTTGCGCAGCGCGCCCAGGGTATCGGCGGTCTCGCCCGACTGCGAGATCACCAGCACGGAGGCGCGTTTGAGCACGCGTTCGGGCCGGCAGATGTACTCGCTGGCGTACTCCACATCCACCGCGATACCGCTCTTGTCTTCCAGAAACAGCTCCGCGACCTGACCGGCGTGGCGGCTCGATCCGCTGGCCGCGATCACGATCTCACGCTGCAAGCCGCGCAGCCAGGCCCGCAGCGGGGCACACGTCTCCGCGCGAAACTGCCCTTCGGCCACGTAACGGTTCAACGTCGCGGCCAGAGTCGCGGGCTGCTCGTGGATCTCGCGCAGCATCCAGTGAGCGAAGGGCGACGGGGTCTGCGAATCGTTCATCGATCTAATCTCCTTTCCTGCGCTCTCCTGCGCTGCGTTTCTTTTCTAATGGAACTCGAACGGACAGCTTGAATGAATCGTTTGGGGGCACGCGTTTATAAGGACTGATTGTTTCTTCCCCATTCGATCATAATGCGATTTGAGGCAGGGATGGTGTCGGGGGAATTACACCTTCAGCATGAGTGCGTTAGACTCCCACCAAGTCATGACCGCCAAAATCGAACACCGGGCTGACCGGATTATGAAGGCTCTGCTTCGCGCGGGGGATATCTCTGTGCAGGCGCTGGTCGACCAGATCGGCACCTCCGCCCCAAGCATCCGGCGCGATCTGGCACGGCTGGAAAAACGGGGTCTCGTGCTGCGCACCCATGGCGGCGTCACTTTGGTAGAGCCCCTGCTCTATGAACCTTTCCGGCACGACACCTCCTTCCAGGCCCGCGAGCTGCGCTGCGCCGAGCAGAAGCGGAGCATCGGCCTGGCCGCGGCGGAGATGGTGAAAGAAAAAGAGATCATAGGCATGACCGCCGGCACCACCACCACGCAGATCGGCCGCTCGCTGCGCCATCGCCGCGGCATCACGGTGGTGACCAACGCGGTCAACATCGGCATGGAGCTTTGCAACCAGCCGGCCATCAAGACCATGCTGACGGGCGGTACGCTTGCCTGGGCGTGGACCTTCGCGCTGGCCGGGCAGGCGGCGCTGAATTTTCTCGGCTCGGTTTACCTGGACAAGGCCTTCCTCAGCGCGACGGGTTTCGATATCGAGCGCGGCGTGACCACGCTCGAATCGGAGGAGGCCAGCGTTGCGCAAGCCATGCTGCGGCAGTCCAAACAGGTCATCGTCGTCGTGGACTCCTCCAAGGTGGGCCAGGTGAGCCCGGCGCTGATCTGTCCGATCTCAGCCGTACACACGCTGGTCACCGATGCCGGCATCTCTGCGAGCGTCTGCAAGGCGCTGGCAAAACAGGGCGTCGAGGTCATCAAAGCCTGACAGACCCGCGGACCAGCTTCAGTTATGCTTCGAAGGAGTCACCCCGGCGACTTCTGCCGCCTGGAGTGCGTCCCCAAGCAGGAAACAGTGAATTGCCGTCCCTAATTACCTTTGAGTTGTGCGCGGAAACTCGCGCGGCCTGTCTCCATGCCCGCCGCGGGGGCGCGGACCGCATCGAGCTCTGCACCGCCCTGGCCGTCGGCGGCCTGACGCCCCCGCCCGCACTGGTGAGGGCCGTCGTTGCCCGGAGCGGCGTTCCGGTTCATGTTTTGCTTCGGCCCACGGCGACGACCTTTCGTTCCTCCCCGGAGATTTTTTCGGCCATTCGGCAATCGCTGGACCAGGCAAAACAGGCCGGCGCGGCAGGCGTCGTTCTGGGCTTGCTGCGGGAGGATGGCCGGGTCGATTTGGAACGCACGCGAACCCTGGTCGCGCTCGCGCATCCCCTGCCCGTGACGTTTCACCGGGCCTTCGATGCGACGCCGGATCTCTCGGAGGCGCTGGAGGACGTGATCGCCGCCGGATGCGCGCGCGTGCTTACCTCCGGCGGGGCTCCGGATGTGCTCACCGGTGCGCCGGCGCTGGCGCGGCTGGTGAAACAGGCCGGCGAGCGGATCGAGGTAGCCGTCGGCGGCGGGCTGCGGCTTGCCAATGCGCAAGTCGTCGCCCAGCGCACGGGCGCGCACCATTTTCACGCGTCGTTGCGTGCCGAGGAGCCCGGAATGGCGAGCATCTTCGAGGGCTCCTCGCGTTCCCTTGCCGCGCGCATACGCCAGCTCACGCAGATCCTCAGACAGGTACGAGACCCCGAATCCCTCTATACGGAGTCGCCGCACGCGGTGGCTCACAGCACCGCGGGCACGGGCGTCGAGGGCTGAAACGTGCGCGCCGGACGGTGGCCGTACAGCGCGAAGAACAGAACATAGGCATAGCAGGCCAGCACGGCCAGAAAGCTCGTCTGGTAGCCGAAGCGATCCGCGAGCAGCCCCTGGATCTCCGGAACGATGGCGCCGCCGACGACCATGGTGACAAGCAGGCCGGAGGCCTGGCTGGTCAGCCGGCCGAGCCCCTCCAGCGACATCGGAAAGATGCACGGCCACATCACCGAGTTGAACAGGCCGCAGGAGACGATGGCCCAAAGCGCCACGGGACCGTGCCCCAGGATGGCGGCTGTCACAAACAGCACGGCCAGCACGGAGACAAAGGTGAGCGCGCGCGCCTGGCGCACACGCCGCAACGCCACAAAGCCGAAAAAACGCGCGACCATCGCGCCGCCCCAGTAGAGCGACACGTAGCGCGCGGCGGCGGCATGACTCATGCCGCCCATCGAAGGCTGACCGAGGTAGTTGATCAGCAGGCTGCCGATGGCCACCTCCGCGCCGACATAGGCGAAGATCGCTCCCGCGCCGAAGCGCAGATGCCGAACGCCCCAGGCGCTTTCGCGCCCGACGCCCGTGGGGGCAACGCCCTCTGGAATGACCGTGGGCAGGGGCACAAGCGCGGTGAAGACGGCCATGGACGCCGCCAGGGCGGCCAGGATCAGGTAGGGCACGCGGACGGAGTGAGCCAGCTCCGCCGCCGTCGCCCCCGCGGCCACAAAGATGAACGCCGCCCCTACCCGGGGCGCGAGGGTGCCCGCCACGGAGTTGAAACCACCGGCCAGATTCAGCCGCGAGGCCGCGGTTGCGGGCGTGCCCAAGGCTCCGAGGTAGGGGTTGATCGCCACCTGCAGCAACGCCAGGCCGCAGCCGACCACAAACAGCGCCAGCAGAAACAGTGGGTACGCGATGATTATCGAGGCGGGCAGAAACAGCAGCAAGCCCAGCGCAATCGTGCTCATCGCCACGATGATGCCGGCCTTGTACCCGATGCGGGCCACAATCGCGCCCGAAGGCAGGGAGAGCAGAAAATACGCTCCGAAGAACGCAAACTGCACCAGCAGCGCACGGAAGTTCGACAGGTGAAAGAGGTCCTTGAAGTGGGGCACCAGCACATCGTTCATCGCAGTGATGAAACCGATGCCGAAGTACAGCGAAACCATCAGGATTAAGGGCAGCAGATAGCTTCCCTGCCCGGTCTCGGACCTCACCACCTCCGGTTGCACAGCTCCAACGGCCATCGACTCTCCTCAGAGCTTTGGTGGGCGAACGCACCGGCTCTCGCACGGCAAATGGTAGCAGGCACGCTATTC
>CAXTBJ010000095.1:7623-11331 GCA_964242585.1 uncultured Bryocella sp. | reverse complement strand
CTTCACGAAGCAGCAAACGCCCGGCCAACGAGGTCCCATCCCATGGCGCTGTTTCTCGAATTCTTCCTCTTCGAACTGAAGTTCCGGCTTAAAAGCGTATCCACTTATGTCTACTTCGGTCTCTACTTCGCGCTGAGTTTTCTTGCCATTGCGTCCGAAGATTTCATCTCCACCGGCAACGGCAAGCAGCTGCTCAATGGGCCGTACTCCAACACGACGCTGTATGGACTTTTCAGCTTCTTCGGTGTCTTGATCATGGCCGGCATCTTTGGGCCGGCGGTTTTGCGTGATTTTCAGCGCGACACCTATCAGCTGATCTTCACCAAGCCGATCAACAAATTCGCCTATCTTGGCGGGCGCTGGGCCGGCTCCTTCGTCACGTGCGTCTTTGCGTTTTCCGGCATGGTCTTCGGCGAAATGCTCGGCACGCTCGCGCCCTGGGCCGATCACACCCGCATCGCCCCGGGCCACCTGTGGTGGTATGTGCAGCCGTTCTTGACGGTCACCTGCGTGCAGATCTTCTTTATCGGCTCGCTCTTTTTCGCGGTTGCCGCGCTCACGCGCAAGATCTTCATCGTGTACCTGCAGGGTGTAACGCTGTTTCTGTTCTACCTCGTTTATACCGCGATCTTCGACGCCACGCGCTCGCTCGAACACTTCTGGTCCGGCATCCTCGATCCGGTCGGCATGCACACCGTCGCGGTGGTTACGCGGTACTGGACCATCGCCGAAAAGAACAGCCGTCTGCTGAGCCTGTCGCCGCATACTGCCGAAGGCGTGGTGCTGTATAACCGCCTGCTGCTGCTCGCGCTGGGGTTGGTGGCACTTGCTGTCACGTACTGGCGCTTTCCGCTTTCCGCCGAAACGCTCACCGCCCGCTCACAAGGACGGCGCGCGGCACGCGCCACGGAGCAGGACACGCTGGGGGCGGGCGGACGCCGTTCCCTGGTGCCCGCGCTGCTGCCCACGGTGCACCAGGGGTTCGGCCCGGCTCTGCGCTGGCGGCAGCTCGGATCGCTGCTGCGGCTGCATATGTCCAACATCGTGCGCGAGATTCCGTTCTGGGCCATCGCCGTGCTGCTGATTGTGTTTGCCTGCATCAACGGCTACTTCGCCGGTCATGTGCAGGACTCGATCGTGTGGCCCGTGACCATGCTGATGGTCGGCTCGGTGGAAGGCAATGCCTTTCTGTTTCTGGTCATCATCGCCACGCTGTATGCGGGCGAGCTCATCTGGAAGGAGCGCGAAACGGGCTTCGCGGGCATCCATGACGCTCTGCCCATGCGCGAATCCACCGATTGGCTGGCGAAGTTTCTTGCCGTGTGCGCCGTGCAGTTGATATTGCTGGTGCTGGTGATGTTCTGCGGCGTGGCCATGCAGACCGTCGCGGGCTATTACCGCTATGAGTTCCTGCAATACTTTCAGGAGCTGTTCCTGATCACTTTTCCGCAGATCCTTGCCTACACGCTGATCGCCTTCTTCGTGCAAACGGTCGTGAACAACAAATTTATCGGCCATGCGATTGTGGTGGCGATCTTTGTCGGACAGATTGTGCTGTTCCGCTTCGGCTTGGAAAATACGCTGCTGCAGCCGGGCCAGGTGCCGCCGTACACCTACTCCGACATGAACGGGTATGGCTACTTCGTGCCCGCGATCGTGTGGTCGATCGTGTACTGGACGGCGATCTTCGCGGTGCTCGGCGTGATCTCGATCGCCCTGGCGCGGCGTGGCGCGGAGACCGGTTTCGCCTACCGCTGGACCCTGGCCAAACAGCGTCTGCCGCCACTGATACCCGCGCTGGTGCTGTTCTTCCTCGTCGCGGCCGGCAGCGGTGCCTGGTTCTACTACAACAGTCACGTGCTGAATGAGTTCTTAACCGCCAAGCAGCGGCGCGACATCCAGGCAGGGTATGAACACGATTTCAAGCGTTATGCCAAGCTGCCGCAACCGAAGGTGATCGCCGTGGATGCGGGAATCGATCTCGATCCGGATCACCGTTCGTTTTCGGGTACAGGTCACTTTTTGTTGCAGAACAAAACACCCGGGCCGATCGCGCAGATTCACATCACCGATGAAAAACAATCGATCGCGAACGTGCAGTTTGACCGGCCGTTCCATCGTGTAAGCAGCGCGCCGCGCGACATGTATTCGATCTACCAGCTGGACCGGCCGCTGCAGCCGGGCGAGCAGATCAACATGACCTTCAACGTCGGCTACCGCTCGCACGGCTTCAAGGACGGCAACGAACGCGCGGAGCTCGCGCCCAACGGCACCTTCTTCGATGCGAGCTACTTCCCCTACATCGGCTACAACCGGAGCATCGAGCTCGACGATCCGCGCCGCCGGCGCGAGGAGAAGTTGGGCCTGGTCGAAGATCTGCCGGACCGCGGCGACCCGGTTGGCAGCCGTACCAATCTGTTCACGGAAGATTCGGACTGGATTCGCTACAAGACCGTCGTCAGCACACCGGACGATCAAATCGCGCTCGCTCCCGGCTATCTGGAACGCGACTGGCACGCGGACGGCCGGCATTACTACGCCTACAGCATGGGCGACCAGCCCATCCTGGACTTCTTCTCCTACGTCTCCGGCCGTTATGCGGTGCGCAAGGAGAACTACAAGGGCGTGAACATCGAGCTCTACTACACGCCGCAGCACCCCTATGTCATCGACACGATGATGGCCGCGTCCAAGGCGGGGCTGGACTACTACCAGGCCAACTACAGCCCCTTTCAATTTCATCAGTACCGCGTGCTGGAGTTTCCACGCTACCGCCAGTTCGCGCAGAGCTTCCCCAACACCGTACCCTTCACGGAAACGTGGTTTCTGCAACGCATGCTGCATCCGGAAAAAGACATCGACATGGTCTATTTCGTGACCGCGCATGAGCTGGCGCACCAGTGGTGGGGCCACCAGCTGATCGGCGGTATGGTCGCGGGTTCCAATATGATGTCGGAATCCTTGGCCGAGTACAGCGCGCTGCGCGTGATGCAGCACCGCTACGGCGAAGGTCAGATGCGGCGCTTTCTTTCGCATGAGCTCGACGGCTATCTGCGCGGACGCTCCGGCGAGTCGCGCCGGGAGCCGCCGCTGGCGCTGGTGCAGCGTGAACCGTACGTCTGGTACCAGAAGGGCAGCCTGATCTTTTATGCGCTCTCCGACTACATCGGCGAAGACAAACTGAATCTGGCGCTGCACAACTTCCTGATCGCCAAACGCTATGCCAACGCCAGCGACACGCAGGACAATCCCTATCCGGATACACAATTGATGGAGGCCTCCCTGCGCGAGCAGACCCCGCCGGAGCTGCAGTATTTCATCACGGACAGCTTTGAGAAGATCGCGCTCTACGACAACAAGGCCGTGAGCGCGGTGAGCGAGAAAACACCCGACGGCAGGTACAAGGTGACCGTCACCGTGCAGGGCCGCAAGGTCTACGCGGACGGCAATGGCACGGAGACGGCCGCACCGATCGGCGACTTCATCGACGTCGGTGTCTTCAAGGGCAAAAAGGGCCAGGAGTCGCCGTTGAGCGTGCGCAAGGAGCGCATCACCGGCGCGCCGCAGACGTTTGTGTTTGCCGTGAATGAAAAGCCGACACTCGCGGGTATCGACCCATTCAACAAGCTGATCGACCGCAATCTGGACGACAACAGCATGGAGGTGAGTGCGGGGCGGTGAGGGATACAGGCAGTGAGGGATACAGGC
>CAXTBJ010000095.1:0-7523 GCA_964242585.1 uncultured Bryocella sp. | reverse complement strand
GTGAGGGATACAGGCAGTGAGGGATACAGGCGGTAAGGAATACCGGACGGTGTAGGCGGAGTGGGACATCTGGCCGTGGATTGACCTCCACCCCTCAGAGTTGTCATCCCGCAGCGCAGCGGAGGGATCTGCTTCCCCCGGGCCTGCAAGCGCCTCAAACAAAAAGCAGATCCCTTCACTGCGTTACGGGATGACAAGACAGGGTGAACAGCGACAAGTGTGCTCGGTAGGCTCGGCACGAAGAGAGGCCGGCACGAAGAGAGGCAGGCGACAGTGCAGGAAAGCTGTCTACACCCCTGCCTGTGAATCGTATAGATTCGTCCTATGACGACCGAGCTTGGATTCCCCGGGACAATTCTCACGCGCCGCCGCTTGCTGGCGCGGGGCACACGTTTCGGCGCCGGCTTGCTGGCGCTGGCCGCGGCGGGTCCGCTTTCGGCGGCTGAGCCGGCGCCGCTGAGCGTGGCCTATGCGGGCTCCATGGGCTCACTGATGGAAGGCGCGGTCAAGGTGGCCGCCGCGCGGTCGCTGCAGCTGGAGCTGCACGGGCAGGGGCAGGGCGCGAGCGCGCTGGCACAGCTGATCGTGGCCGGCAGCCTCAGGCCCGATGTCTTCGTCTCCATCACCCCCGGCCCAATGCTCGCCGTGCTGCGCGCGGGTAAGGCATGGGGGGCCGTGCCCATCGCGAGCACGCGCATGGTGATCGCCTACAGCGCGGAAAGCCGTTTTGCCCCCCGGTTGAGGGCCGCGCAGGAGGGCAAAGCCGCGTGGTGGCAGGTGCTCGAAGAGCCGGGGCTGCGTTTTGGGCGCACCGATCCGGCCACCGACCCGCAGGGCCGGAACATCATCTTCACCATGATGTTGGCGGCAAAAAAATACGGTCAGCCGGACCTGGTGCAGAAGATTCTGGGGCCGACCGTCAACCCGCAGCAGATCAGCATGGAAACGGGTGTCCAATCGCGATTGCAGGCCGGGCAGCTGGATGCGGCGTCGGCCTACCGCATTCAGCCCGGGGCGTTTCATCTGCCGTTTTTGGACCTGCCGCACGACGTCGATCTGAGCGGTACCGACGTGCACGAGCGCAACCCGGAGATCCAGTTGCAGGCCGGCGGCAAGACCTTTGTGCCGGAGCCGCTGGTGTTCTATGCCGCCGCCCTGCGGGGCGCGTCGAACGCCGCGGGTGCGGAGGCCTTTGTGCACTGGCTCGGGGGAGCCGAGGCGCAGGGGCTGCTGCGCGCGGCCGACTACGACTCCCCGGGCAGCGCGCCGCCTTTGACCGCATGACCCCCGCCAGGAGCGGGCGCGCGTGGGCCCGGCTGGGAACGTCACGGCTAGGTACGTCACGGCTGAGAACGTCATGGCTGGGCTGGGCGCGGCTGGGCACGGCGCTGTTTGCCGCCGCGCTGCTGTATCCCCTCACGGGTTTGTTCGCGGGCATCGGGCCCTGGCAGTGGACGGGGGAGGTGCGCGCGGCCGCGCTGGCCTCGGTACGCGTTTCGCTGGGGCTGACGGCGCTGGCGATGGTGGTCATTGTCGCGCTGGGCACGCCGGTGGCGTTGTATGTGGCGCGATGCGGCCGGCGTGAACGGCTCCTGTGGCAGGCGCTGCTGCTGATCCCGATCCTGCTGCCGCCCCTGGCGCTGGGCATCCTGTTTTCACTCGCCTTCGGGCCGCGCGGGACGATGGGTCTGGGCCTGCAACGGTTCGGCCTGGCCATGATCCCGATGACCAACAGCATTCTCGCCTTTGTGGCCACGCAGGTCTATGTGGGCATGGGGTACTACGTGCTGGGTGCGGCCGCGGCGTTTGGGGCCGTCCCGGTCTCTCTGGAGCGGCAGGCGGCCTTGCTGGGCGTCGCGCCCGTGGGTGTATTTTTTCGAGTGACCCTGCCGATGGCCAAGCTGGGGCTGGCGGTGGCCTTGAGCGTCACCTGGATACGCACGCTCGGCGAGTTCGGGGCCGTCGCCGTAACGGCGTATTACCCCGCCGGGATGCCGGTGCAGCTTTGGGTCAATCTGCAGAGCTTCGGTCTGCCCGCCGTCATGCCGCTGCTGGTGGTTTTTCTGGCGGTGGCGCTGCCCCTGCCGTGGCTGGCGCATGTGCTCGCGGAGCGGCGGCGCAATGCTTAGCGCACACCTTGTCAAGCATCGCCGGCACTTTACGGTAGATATGCGCCTGGAGCTGGCGCCGGGGCAGGCGCTGGCGCTGTTCGGCAGCTCCGGCGCGGGCAAAAGCACCGTGCTGGCGTGCCTGGCGGGTCTCGAGCGGCCCGACGCAGGCTGTGTGCGGATGGGCGAGGCGTGCTGGTTCACCACGGCGGGACGCGGCGCAAACCGGCCGCTGCATCGGCGCGATGTGGGCTTGCTGACCCAACAGCCGGGGCTGTTTCCGCACTTGCGGGTGGGTGAAAATGTGCTGTTCGGCGTGAGCCAAGCTATGCTGGGGGACGGGGCGCAGCGGCGCTGGATGGAAACCCTGCGCGAGCGGCTCGCCCTTGGACCCCTTTGGGAGGCCCCGGCGCGCTCGGTCTCCGGCGGGCAGGCGCGGCGGGTGGCCTTAGCGCGCATGTTGGCGCGGCGGCCCCGGCTGGTGCTGCTTGACGAGCCCTTCGCGGGGCTCGACCGCCCGCTGGTTCGGGCGCTGCTGCACGATCTGGCAGAGTGGCGTGCGGAGCTGGGCTTCAGCGTCATCGCCGTGGATCATCAGCCCGAGGTGCTGCGGCAACTGTGTCCGGACCGCGTGATCGCCATGGAGGCGGGCCGGGTGGTGCAGGAGGGCGCCTGGGAGACGCTGTACCGGGCACCGGCTACGGCGTTGCTGCGCTCGCAGCTGGCGCCGTTATAGGCTGAAATATCACTTCGTACTTCCATGCAAACCGGGATTCTTCCCCAGGCTCAGCATGTTGGCCATCAGCCGAAAGGCCCCTGGAACGCCTTCCGGCATCTCGCGGAAGAACGCGTAGGCCAGGTACACGTACGCTCCCTGCCCATAGGGCGCATACACGAGGCCGCCGCGCTGCGGCTCCTGTCCGGCGTCGTGGGTTTCGGTAGGCGCACGGTATTGGGCGGCCCAGGAGCGCAGAAAGCCATGACCGCGCTCCTCCACCCAGCCGTGAAAGTCGGCCGCCGTAATGCGGTTGGGCCAGCTCAGCAGCGGATCGTCGGGCGTCACCAGAGTCACGGCCGAGTCCTCTTCCACCACCTTCTCCGCATCGCCCGGCAAGGACAGCGGGTACGGGCCGTAGTTGTGGTCGTACTCGGCGGTCTGGTACTGGGCGATCACCACGCCGCCCGCCTTGGCATATGCGAGCAGGCGAGCGTTGGCGGTGCGAAGCTCCGGACGCGCGGCGTAGGCGCGAATGCCCAGGACCACCGCGTCGAAGCGGGACAGATCGCCCGCGGCGATGTCGGCGGGGGACAGAAAGGTTACATGGATGCCGAGATCCTCGAGCGACTGCGGCACGTCATCCCCCGTGCCCATCACGTAGGCGACCCTGAGCCCCGGGGCGACCTTCACGTCCACCCCGGTCGTGCGATACACGGAATCGCGGTAATACGGATAGGGCCGCAGACCCTCGTAGCCGACCGTCTGAAAGCCCTGCCGGTACTGCTGGCCGGCGTACTCGGCCACGGCCGTGATGCGGTACGGCTGCGCGGCGACGGTGCTTGGGGTGACGTGAAAGCGCACGGTGCGGTCGTCGCCGTCATTGGCGGTGGCAAAGGCCGCGACGGCAGGTTCGGCGCGCCACCCCGGCGGCAGTTCGAGCCGTACAGTCCCTTCAGCCGAGCCCTTGACGCTGCTGTGCACGGTCGCGGAAAGCTCCAGCGACGTGCTGCCCAACGGAACGATGCCGGCGGCGGGTGAAAGCGTGAGGGAGATAGCCGGGACGGTCACGAGCGGCTCCAGCAGGGGCCCGGGACCGACCACGCGATGCGTTGCCTGCACCACGCCGCGCAGATGCGCCTCCACACCCGCATAGCGGTAGGTGGTCTCGGCGGTGAGGCTGTAGGGCATGTTCGGCAGATTCAGATATTGCGGCGCGAGCAGGTCGTAGTACGCCTGTTCAAGGTTGGGGCGGGCGAAGTAGGGGCGGGTCAGCGCGGCGTCGGCCGGGGTCGTCGTGGACACGAGCACATCCTCGGCCTCGCCGGCTTTGATCTCTCCGGAAGGATTGTTTTCAGGCGTGAACACCCAGTTGCCGCCCGCCTCCGAGCGCAGGGCCGTGTGTACGGCGGTAACCGGCTCGGGCCCTTGGTCGGCAAGGTGGATAGCGACGGTCATCTTCTGGCCGGGAACGGTGGTCACGTAGCCGGGGTCGCTGGGGCCCAGGTCGAACGGCCCGGAACGACCGCCGCCGGGCCCGGCGCTCACCGTGGCCAGCAGATTCAAGCCGAGCGCCTGCCCCAGCGCCTCGTCGAACTGTGCCCGCTTGACTTCAAGCTCATGGCGCATGTTGTACACCGCGTCCGGCGGCAGCGGACTCGTCGTCAGCGCCCCCAGCAGCGTCTCGGTCTGCCCGAGGCCGCGGGCCAGCGCCGGGGCGCTGGCGGCGGGGTTCGTCGCGCGGAAGGCGGCGGCGGCCTCGTTTACCGTGGCGCTCAGGGCGGCCAGCTGCTTCCGCCACGGCGCGCGGGCGGCGGCGGGAGCGTAGTCCGCAATCCCCTCGAGCGAGATGTCGATGCCCTCGAAGAGGTCGGCCTCGTGCGCCGGCAGGGTCGTCTCCTCCCCCGGCAGGCGCGAAGCGTACAGGTGGTACGGCGAGGCAAACGGCCTGCGCGTGGGCGCGCCGATCCCGCCGTTCTGTGACTTCTGCTCGTTCAGCCCCTCCCGCGCGACCGCCAGGTAGGAGGTGCCGAAGAGCGGCTGATAGGTGCCCTCGGGGACCTCCACCGTGGTGGACGGAATGCCTTCGATGAAGGTACCCGTGACGTAGTTGCGAAAGCGCACGGGCTCCCAGTGGCCGGTGGCGTAGTCGTAGATGCCTTTTCCCGTAACGCGCGCAAACGGCACGCGGGCATACACCTTCAGCGGCGACCAGGGCCGCAGGCCGGCGGCAATCTGGTCCGGAAAGACTGTCGGATCGCCCGCGAACCTGTACACCTCCTGCGCCATCACGCCGGAGACCTGGTGGTGCCCGTGGCCGTCCGAAACATTGCCGGCGAACACGGAGGTGACCACCAAAGGCCGCGCCATCCGCACCGCGCGGACGCAGTCATACAGCACGCGGTCGTGGCCCCAGTTCTTCAGCGTTTCGTCGATGGTTTTGGAGAAGCCGAAGTCGGTGACCCGGGTGAAATACTGGTGCACGCCATAAAACTGGCCGGCCGCCAGCAGCTCCTGGGTGCGCAACAGGCCCAGCTGATCCCAGAAGTCCGACGACATCACGTTCTGCCCGCCTTCGCCTCGATTCAGCGTGAGCAGCGTGGTGTCCGCGCCGCGATCGCGGCTCTCGTACGCGAGCATGCCGCCGTCCTCGTCGTCCGGATGCGCGACGACCATCATCAGACTGGCGCGGGTCTTCAGCTTCTGCAGACTTTGCCACACGGCGGCGGCGCCCTGATCGACCTTGGGCGGCTCGGCGAAGGCGCTCCGGTAGGCCGACGTCGCGGGAACGGGGGCCGCGGCAGCCGCGCCGGACGGCTGGCCCGTTTGCGCCGAGCCGGCCACACCCGCCGCCCCCAGCAGGACGCCAAGGCCAACAACGGCCGAGCGGCATGGCAGGCGCGCAACGGTCGAAGACATCCCCAACGCAGGCCGCCTTGCAGCTGCTAAATCGACTGAAGAAGAAGGGACAGAAGAAGAAGGGACCGGAAACTTCCAGGGCGCACTGGACATACCACTAGGCATACCACGCAAGGGCGGCGATGATGGGCCATGCCCTCTCATTTTGATCGCGCGGTGGGGCCCGCCGCCGCCCCGGCGGTGAAGCCCGCGGAGTTGCATCGCGGGCTTTCGACCGGCGCGGCCCTGGGCATCAACCTGATCGACATGGTCGGCGTGGGCCCGTTTGTAACCCTGCCGCTGATCGTGGGCGCCATGGGCGGTCCTCAGGCCATGCTCGGCTGGGTGCTGGGGGCGCTGCTTTCCTTGTGCGACGGCTGCATCTGGTCCGAGCTGGGTACGGCGTACCCGGAGGCGGGCGGCTCCTACGCCTATCTGCGGCACCTGTACGGCGACCCCGGCCCAAGCGGAACAGGCGCGGGCCGCGGCGGCGGAGGTCTGGGCCGGCTGCTGGCGTTCCTCTATGCCTTTCAGCTGCTGCTCAGCGCGCCGCTCTCGATTGCGTCCGGCTGCCTGGGGTTCGCGCAGTATGGGTCGTACCTGCTTCCCCACTCATTCGATAGCGCGGCGCGGCCGCTGCTGGCCCTTCGGCTGGTGGGGGTGCCGGTCGTGGTCAGCGGCCAGACGGCGATGGCAATGGGCGTGTGCGCGCTGGCGGCGGCGCTGCTGCACCGCGAGATCGGCGCCCTGGGCCGCGTGGTGCAGGGGCTGGGCCTGGCCGTGCTGGTGGCGCTGGTGGCAATTATCGTTACCGGCTTCACGCACTTCCATCCCGCGCTGGCGTTTTCCTTCCCGCCGGGAGCCTTTCATCCCGATGGCCGTTTCGTAATGGGTCTGGGCACCGGTCTGCTCATCTCGGCCTATGACTACTGGGGCTACTACAACGTGTGCTTTCTGGGCGCGGAGGTGCGCGATCCCCGCCGCACGATCCCGCGTGCGGTGCTGGGCTCGGTCGCGATCGTAGGCACCCTGTATCTGCTCATGAACGTGAGTGTTCTGGGTGTGCTGCCCTGGCGCGTCTTTGCCGGCAACGGGCTGGGTGGAAACCCGGAGGCCCGGCGCGCCGCCATGGCTTTCTTCATGCGCGCCGCCTATCCGGGGCCGGCGGGCGCCCATGCCGCGACCGCCATCGTGGTGCTCATCGCGGTCGCGGCGGCGGCTTCGGTCTTTGCGCTGCTGCTGGGCTACTCGCGCATCCCCTTCGCCGCGGCCCGTGATGGCAACTTCCCGGCGATTTTCGGGCGGCTGAACGCAAAGACCGGCGTACCGTATGTGTCCCTGCGCGTGCTGGCGGGGGTTACGTTGGTGTGCTGCCTGTTTCGGCTGCAGGAGGTCATTTCAACCCTGGTCGTGATCCGCATCCTGTTCCAGTTTCTGCTGCAGGGCGTCGCCGTTCTGCTGCCGCGGCACCGCCGCGCCCGGCATGCGGCGGGCGGGTTCCGGATGCCGCTCTACCCCCTGCCGGCGCTGCTGGCGCTGGCCGGATTCACCTTCATCCTTCTGTCGCGCCCGCATCTGGCGGCGGAGTTGCGCCCCGCCGCGGTGGTTCTGGTAGCTGGTGCCGTCGTATACGGGCTGCGGCGACGCACGCCAGCCCTCTAGAGCCGGATCTCATGCAGAATGGGGCGTCTGCCGTCATCCTGAGCAACGATTTAGGGACGATAAAGGTAAATATTGAGCCCTAAACATCTTAAGGATGGTCGCCGCTAAATGAGTTTGGCCGTAGCGCAGATTCACTATGG
>CAXTBJ010000094.1:9466-11621 GCA_964242585.1 uncultured Bryocella sp. | reverse complement strand
TGGGATCGAGACAGCCAAGCATGGCATGACAAACTTGCCGGCACTGTCATGATTGGGCGGGACCAGAACCTGTCCCGTAACTATCCTTCCGCCAAATGGCCTGCAACGGTGTTGTTAGCATTTGCCCTGGCAATCTTTTCACTCTTGATTCCCGCAGGCGAGATAGCCGCACCGCTTGCGGCTCAAGCGATCCCGGCGTCACAGCCCGAGTTGGTGCCTCAAAATGAGGCTGCTTTAACGAATACGGCGTCCACGTCCCTTTCACAGGCCGAAGTCGGTGCTCCCGAAAAACTTTCATCAAATGCAGATAAGGAATTACCCAACCAAGAAAATGATGTCCGCCCTGCGTTGGATGTTTCCGTCGAAGATCAGCCCACAGTTGACCAACCGCAAATCAAACAGATGCTGGAGCGTTGGGCTTCGGCGATAGAATCAAACGATTCTAGCAAGACAGCCAGCTACTACGGGGAAAACGTACAGCGATATTTCCTGGCCCGCGATTTCACCCGTGAACAGGTTCACGCAGACCGAGAAGCACAAGCTGCAAGCGGGCGCCATATCAGCTCTTTTCAATTGTCGGATCTGAGGTTTGAAGAAGTGACACCCTCGTCCGCAAAGGTGTTCTTAACGAAATCTTATGAGCTTGAAAGTTCCGGCACAGCTCCTGTTGATCGCAAAACTCACTCCCGGCTTTGGCTCACGAACACGGAGGCGGGCTGGAAGATCACCGGTGAGCAGGATTTGCTGAAGTGACCCTCTTATCGCTTCATGGGTCCAGGTATCAATTACGATCAGTCCAAGAACTCCTGCTCCTTCCGGCATTCTGAATTGCCCGAAGACGGACCGCATCCAAAGCCCTTTCCCGTGAGCTTGGGTCGGTACTGTAGTACCCCTCGTCAGCTGGCAGGAATGCTCTTGAAGCAGTTCTTGTACCTATGCAGCAGGTCGAAACGCAGATTCCCTTCGGGAATGACAACAAAAAGAGCAAAGGTATTGACTCCTTTCAGCTAATTTTGAGATATCCCGCACCGCCTCGCTACTTGGTTATCACGGCCGCGTTGTAGGCTGCCTGTCCGATGCGGGCGATGACGTTGTCGCGGGTGGCTTCGTTGGCTTGGGCGTTGGTGACGAACACGGCGACGGCTAGATGGCGGCCGTTGGGCAGGGTGATCAGGCCGATATCGTTCGTGGCCTCGGCTTGGCCGTTGTGTTCGCCGGAGGTGCCTGTCTTGTGGGCGAGCAGCGTACCGGTGGGAAGGCCGGCGCGGAGGCGTCCCGGTCCCGTGGTGGAGGCTGTCAGCGTTCGCAGAAGGAAGGCGTTCGTGGCGGGGGAGAGCGGCGGGTCTATCACGAGCCGTTGCAGCAATTGCGCCGCCGCGGCGGGTTCGATCCAGTTGCGGTACTGGGCGGTGGGGTCGGCAGCGAGGTCACGCTCGCCATCCTGCAGCTGAAAAGCGGTGATGCCGAGCGACCGGAGGTAGCCCTGGACCACGGCCGGGCCACCGATGATGCGAAGCAGTGTTTCGGTGGCGGCGTTGTCGCTTTGCCCACAGGAGAGCTGGATGAGCTCACGGAGGGGTACGTCGACATTCGCGCCGGGGTAGCGGTCCTGTAGCGGGCTGAAGGTGTGGGGGATACGGTCCTGGGGGAGAAAGCGGACCGTGCGGTCCAGGGTGACGTCGATCGGGTCGCCTGGGTGTTGATGGGGTAGCAGCTCCCCGGTGTCGGCCAGGTGAAGCACCGTGAGAGCGAGCGGGTACTTGAACATGGACTGCATCGGCGAGTGATTGTGCGGGTGCAGATCGCAGTTGAGGTCCGTGCCGGGCAGCAGGCAGGCGACGGAGACCGTGCCCTGGGCGTCATGCGCGATGGCCGCGATCTTCGACTGGAGCGGGGTTTGGGCGAGGGCTACGGGAGCTGCCAGGGCGAAGAGAAAGGCGAAGCGCTGCATAGCGGGAGGATAGCGACTCGAGCTGCCAACCTGGAATAGTCGGCTGTGTTCCGCACCGGCAGGAGCACAAGCGTTGACAGCTGCAGGGTGGCCTATTAGGATTCTGGCCGCTCACCAAAGTCATTTCGAAGAGGAGTCAAAGTATGGGAAGCAAGTGTGACGCGTTTAGCGTCTGGAGTTCTTCGTTTAGCGTCTGTAGTTCTT
>CAXTBJ010000094.1:0-9366 GCA_964242585.1 uncultured Bryocella sp. | reverse complement strand
AGTTCTTCGTTTAGCGTCTGTAGTTCTTACAGACGGGCGCTGTCCGGCCTGATGATTGGAACCGTGGTGGCCGGACTGGGGGCGGGTTGCCCTTCGGCTCTGGCCGCGGGGGCGAAGAGTACGCCGGCACCCAACTTCGGCCCGAACGTCACGGTGATTGACCCGAGCATGACCTCGGCGCAGGTGCTCTCCACGTTGACGGCGCTTTCAAATGAGACACAGTTCAGCACCAATCGGCACGCGGTGCTGTTCATGCCGGGCGCGTACAGCGTGGAGGCGCCGGTGGGGTATTACGAGCAGATTGCCGGCCTGGGCGCAACGCCCGGCGGCGTGACGATCAACGGCTATCTGACGCCCAACTACGGCGTGCCCGTGTATGGCACCAGCACCTGGCCGCAAGCGAACCTGACCGACACCTTTTGGCGTTCGATGGAGAACCTGACCGTGAACGCCGCCACCGACAGTCAGCAGAACGCCGCGCCGAACACGCTGCAGTGGGGTGTTTCGCAGGGTTCGCCGCTACGCCGGCTGCAGATCAACGGCAGCCTGGAGCTGGTAAACAGCTACTGCGGTAATGCGAGCGGCGGCTTCATTGCCGACCTGGTGGTGACCGGCCAGGTGAACTCGTGTTCGCAGCAGCAGTGGTACTCGCGCAGCAGCAACTTCGGTTCGTGGACGGGGAATGTGTGGAACATGGTGTTCTCCGGGGTGAACGGCGCACCCGCGTTGTCCTATCCGAATCCGCCGTATACGACCCTGCCGACGACTCCCGTCACCCGTGAGAAGCCGTTTCTGTATGTGGACAGCGCGGGAAACTACAACGTGTACGCGCCCGCGGCGGTGAAGAACGCGGTCGGCGCGACCTGGGTGAGCGGTGCCACGCCCGGGCGCTCGATCCCGATCGGCAAGTTTTATATCGCCTCGCCTTCGACGAGCGCGAGTGAGATCAATCTGGCGCTCGGGCTGGGGCAGAACCTGATTCTGACGCCCGGAATCTACCAGCTGACCGCGCCGCTTCAGATCGGCAATCCGAACACGGTGGTGCTGGGGCTGGGGTATGCGACGCTGGTGCCGCAGACGGGCACACCGGCTATCGAGGTCGCGGATGTGAGCGGCGTGCAGATCGCGGGGCTGATCATCGATGCCGGCCCGGTGAACTCCGACGTACTGGTAAAGATGGGTGTGGGTGCGTTTGGCGGCAACCTGCCGATCGGTGGAGAGGCCAGCCATGTGGCCAATCCTTCGGCGATCAGCGACATCACCTTCCGCATCGGCGGCGCGACCGCGGGCAGCGCAACGACCAGCCTTGAGGTGGACAGCTCGGATGTGATCCTGGACGATATCTGGGCCTGGCGCGCAGACCACGGGACCGGCGCCGGTTGGACGCTGAACACGGCGGCCCATGGGCTGGTGGTCAACGGCGACCGGGTGACGGCCACGGGTCTGGCGGTTGAGCACTACCAGAAGGAACAGGTGCTGTGGAACGGCAATAACGGCACGGATATCTTCTACCAGAGCGAGCTGCCGTACGATCCGCCGAGCCAGGCCGCGTGGATGGACGGCACGGCGAATGGTTACCCGTCTTATGTCGTGGCGGAGTCGGTTCCCAAACACACCGCCTTCGGCCTGGGGATCTATTCCTTCTTCAATCTCGGGGTCAACATTGTGGAGGATAACGCAATGACGGTTCCGTACACCAAGGGTGTCCGGGTGGTGGATGCGGGCACGGTCTGGCTGAACGGCAGCGGACAGATCACGAACGTCATCAACGGGCAGGGCGGGGCGGTGAACAGCGGTTTTGCGGACCAGCTCAGCCCGGTGATCGTGTACCCGTAACAGGCGTAGATCGCGAAGCGTCAACTGAAAAGCATAGGCCGCGTTAAGCGGCCTGTGCTGCGTTTACGCACCAACAGATCGGACTTCTGTAAACGGCCCAGTCAAGATCGCAGGTACACTCAAGGCTCCAGCACACTTTGCATGAGGAGTTCGCATGATCCATGCCCTGCGCCGTGCCCTTTTTGTTCTAGCTGCTTTCCTCGGTGTGCTGCAGGGAAGCGCGCAGCGGCCCGCGCCGCCCACCTCCGTCAAGCATGACTTTGTGATGCACAACTTCAAGACCGAAAGCGGCGCCGTGGTCCCGGAGCTGCATGTGATTTACGGTACCTACGGCACGCTGGACGCGGCCAAAGACAACGCCGTTCTGCTGCCTTCGCACTACATGGCGAAGTACCGCGGCTATGAATGGCTGATCGGGTCCCCGACGGGGCCGGATGCTCGCGCGCTTGACCCCACAAAGCTGTTTCTGGTCACCAGTGAGCTGTTCGGCAACGGCAGTTCGTCCTCGCCCTCCAACACGCCCGAGCCCTTTCACGGACCGCGCTTCCCGGTGATGACGATTCGCGACAACGTGGAGGCGGTGCACCGCTTGCTCACGCAGGAGCTCGGCATCACGCACCTCAGGGCGGTCGTCGGTTTTTCGATGGGTGCGCAGCAGGCGTTTCAATGGGCCGTGAGTTATCCGGACTACATGGACCGCATCGTGGCCACCAGCGGCACGGCGCGGACCTGGCCGCACGGCATCGTGCGCAATGAGGGCCAGATTGCCGCGATCACCGCCGATGAGGACTTCAAGAGCGGCGACTACACCACCGAGCCCAAGCGCGGCATCTCGGCGTTCGGCATGGTCTGGGCCGGATGGTTGTACTCGCAGGAGTGGTGGCGCGATGAGCTTTGGAAGACCGAAGACCCAAAGGCTACGCTCGACTCCACGATTGCGGAGTTTCGCGATCACTTCATTCCCGGTGCCGATGCCAACAACCTGATTTTGCAGATGCGTACCTGGGAGAAGCACGATGTGGGCACCACACCCGGCTTAGGCGGCGATACGCAAAAGGCGCTTGCCTCGATCAAGGTGCCGGTGCTCTACATGCCGTCGGCGACAGATATGTATTTTCCCGTGGGCGATGCACGGTACGAGGCGCAATTCATCCCGCATGTGGTGCTGAAACCGATTCCGTCGCTGTGGGGGCACCCGGCAGGCGCGGGTGCGAGCCCTGCCGATCTCAAGTTTCTGAATGAGAATATCGGTGCGTTTCTGCTCGGCGAGATGGTCGCGGGGGAAGCCGTGACACCTCGGTAGCCTCGCCCTGCAGGCCCGGTGTTCCGCAGGTTGGGAAAAGCGAACGCGGGACTGCGGAGGTTACGCGAAGGTCGCCATGGCTTGCTCGCAGGAACGGGCCGTGGCGACCCTTTGCGGACCCTTCGCAGTCAACTTCTACACCGACAGGCTCAGGATGCGATTAAGCCGCTGCACAAAGCTGGCGGGTTCTTTAAGCGGTACGCCTTCGAGCAGCAGGGCCTGGTCGAAGAGCAGCCATGCCGCATCTTCGGCTACGGGGTCTTCCGGACGTGCGAGCAGCTTTTTCACGATCTCGTGATCGGGGTTGATCTCAAGCGTCGGTTTGGGGGCGGGCATGTCCGTCTGGCCCATCTGGCGCAGGATCTGCTGCATCTGCAGGGAAGGCTCCGACTCATCGGTGACGATGCAGGAAGGGCTGTCCGCCAGCCGTACGGAGGCGCGCACATCCTTCACACGATCGCCGAGCACGGCCTTGAGCCTGTCGAGCAAGGGTTGCAGGGCTTCGGCCTTGGCCGGCTCGGTTGCGTCCTCGACATCTTTTAGATCCTCGCTGGCCGAGCCCTTGTTGACGGCCTTTAAATCGAGATCGCCGTACTTATCGATGCCCGCAAAGACGATCTCGTCGATGTCGTCATCGAGCAGCAGCACCTCGAAACCCTTCTTCTTGTAGATCTCCAGCAACGGCGAGTTGCGCAGTAGTTGCTCGTTGCCGCCGGTGATGTAATACAGACTCTTCTGGCCCTCCGCCATGCGCGACTTCACGTCGGCGAGACCCGTCAAACCCTCGACCTTCGTGGACTTGAAGCGAATCAGGTCGAGCAGCGTTTCGCGGTTGGCGTAGTCGCCGTACAGGCCTTCCTTCAGCGGACGGTTGTACTGCGTAATGAACTGGAGATAGAGCTCGGGCTTGTCCGCGGCGATGCCCTTTAGCTCGGAGAGGATCTTTTTGACGCTGGCCGTGCGGATGCTGGTGAGCACGCGGTTCTGTTGCAGGATTTCGCGGCTGACGTTGAGCGGCAGATCCTCGCTATCGATGATGCCGCGCACGAAGCGCAGGTACTGCGGCAGCAGGTCCTTGGAGTCGTCCATGATGAAGACGCGCTTCACATAGAGCTTGACGCCCACCTTGTACTCGGCCTGGTAGAGATCGAGCGGGGCCTTGGCCGGGATGAAGAACAGCGTGGTGTATTCGAGCGAACCTTCGGCCTTGGTGTGGAACCAGAAGAGCGGATCTTCAGGGTCGCCGGAGAGGGACTTGTAGAGCTCCCTGTAGTCCTCATCGGTGAGCTCGCTCTTGGGGCGCCGCCAAAGGGCGCTGGCGGCGTTCACCTGCTCGGTGACGCGCGTCTTGTCGGACTCCTTCTTCTCCGCGTTCCACTCGCTCTTGTCATAGGTGAGGAAGATGGGGAAGGCGATGTGGTTGGAGTACTTCTTGACAATCTCGCGCAGCCGCCAGCTGTTGGCGTACTGCTTGCCCTCGTCGTTGAAGTGAATGAGGACGGTGGTGCCGGCCACCGGGCGCTCCGCGGGTTCGATGGCGAAGCCGGTTTTGCCGTCGCTTGTCCAGCGCCAGGCGCTCTCCTCGCCGGCCTTGCGCGAGACGACCTCGACGCGGTCGGCGACCATGAAGACCGAGTAGAAGCCCACGCCGAACTGGCCGATCAGATTCGAGTCCTTCTTGGCATCGCCTGACAGCTGCGATAGGAAGTTTTTTGTCCCGGAGCGCGCGATGGTGCCCAGATGCGAGACGAGGTCTTCCTCGTTCATGCCGATGCCGGTATCGGCGATCGTCAGGGTGCTGTTAGCCTCATCGAGTTCAAGGTCGATGCGCGGATTGAAGGGCAGCGCCTTGTAGCGATCCTCCGTCAACGATAGGTGACGCAGTTTGTCGAGCGCGTCCGAGGAGTTCGAGATAAGCTCGCGGAGAAAGATCTCCGGATGCGAGTAGAGCGAATGGATGATCAGTTGCAGCAGTTGGCTGACTTCGGTCTGGAATTCAAGTTGTGGCATGTGTTTCCTTGTGTCTCTACCGTGATTGTATAAGTGTCCGGCGGGTGCGTCCTTCGGACCCTGCTGTAGAAAGGGATGCATGAGCGCCCATTTCGGTGGCGAAACCTCGCTCCGGTCGCTGGCGCTGCTGGTACCGGCATGGCAGCCCACCTCCGTGCTGCTTGTGCTGCTCGCGGCGCTGGACACCCGGGCGTTCGGGGCTGTCGTTGTAGTCGATGACGGCAGCGCGGCGGTGCACGGGGCGATTTTCGCGCAGGTCGCCGGGCTGCCGCGGGTGCGGGTGCTGCGCCATGCGCAGAATCGGGGCAAGGGATACGCGTTGAAGACAGGTTTCCGCCATATCCTTGTGGCATATCCGGAAATTACAGGCGTGGTGACCGCCGATGCCGACGGCCAGCACACGGCGGAGGACATCCTTCGCGTGGCGCGGGCGCTGCTGGCGTCAGGCCGGCAGCCTGTGCTCGGTTGCCGTCATTTTGAACAGCATGTGCCGTGGCGAAGCCGTGTTGGCAATACTCTGATCCGCAGGATCTTCGCCTGGCGCACCGGGGTGGCTTTGACCGACACACAGACCGGGCTGCGCGGACTGCCACGGGCCGCCCTGGTCGATCTGCTGGAGCTGCCGGGCGAGCGCTATGAGTATGAGACGGCCATGCTTTGCTCCCTGTGCCGCAGCGGACCGCGGCCCCTGGAGGTGCCCATCGCTACGGTGTATCTGGAGGGCAACCGGGGGTCGCACTTTCACCCGCTGTGGGATTCGTTGCGGGTCTGCCTGGTTCTGCTTCGTTTTCGCTAAGAGCAGCTCCGGTCAGGCATGTGCCTTTACTTGCAGTCGTGCATCACCCGGAGTGTGCAGGTGCCGAACGGGAGTTGCATGGCCTGTTGTTGTCCGCCGTCGCTAGGCTGGCAGCATGACTGCAGAGCATACTGGCACACGCCCAGGTGGATTCTGGTGGCCGGCCCTGGTGGCGTTTCTGGTCGTTCTTTCCGTAGCGGGGCCCTTTGTCTTTGGTATACCGGTGATCGGATCGGGAAGTTGCCTGGACGGCAACTTCGCCCTTGAGATGACCAAAGGCTACATGGCCGCGCTGCGTGGGGGCGTTTGGCTCCCGCACTGGCTGCCCGCGGCAAACAATGGCTTCGGCTCACCGGGGTTTTATTTCTACGGACGGCTGCCCTTTCTCCTGGCCGCCGGGCTTGGCCTCGCGCTGCACCTGGGACCCGTCGGCGCTCTGGTGGCGGGCTTTTTCGTATTCCGCGTCCTCGCGTTTTTCACCTGCAGGGCATGGCTGCTTCGCTATTCCAAGGGACGTGCCGCGGAGGGCGGCGCCCTGGCCTTTGTGGCCCTGCCGTTTGCGATGTCGTTCAATCCCGTGACACGAATCGGCTTTGCGGAGACCGCCGCCACGGCCTTCGTTCCGCTGCTCTTTCTGGCTTTGGATGCCGTGCTTGCCGAGCGCCGCAGGGCGGCACGGGCCGTGCCTGTTCTGGCTCTGCTGTACGCGACCTTGGCGGTTATCCATCCGCTGCAGGTCGTGCTGGCCTTTGGCGTTACCCTGCTGTACGTGCTCGTCTGGCGCAACATGTGGGCCGTGCTGATCAACTTTATCGGTTTGGGCCTGGGGCTTCTTCTGGCGGCTGCTTCATGGCTGCCGGCCCTGGCGATGCAGAACACGATCAGCGCGGCGGCCTGGACAAATAACTTCTATATCGACATGTGGAATAACTTCCTCTTCACCTACATACGGTTTCGGGTGTGGGGTTTTTACGACCTGGATCTCTGGCTTTATGCCACATGGCTGCTGTGTGCGGCCGTGCTGGTAGCCTATTTCAGAACGCGCGGGGTAGCCGGGCGTGAGCGGGACCCCCGGCAACGCGTTCTGGCGATCTGCCTGGCGGTTGTGCTGCTCGCGATGACCGGGGTTGCGCGCCCTTTCTGGTACATGATTCATTCTCTGCGCATCATCCAGTTTCCTTGGCGACTGTTTCCCTGCGGACTCGCCATTACGGGGGCGCTGGCGGCCGGTTGGGCTGGAAGCAACCGCCGGAGGCAGTGGAAGGTCTTGTCCCTTGTGTCCGGGGTGATCGTTGCGCAGCTGATGGTGGTCGCTCTTGGTGGCTATGTTTCCCTTACAGATGCCCCAAAGTACCATCATTTTCCGAGCGGGCTGCTTACACGGGTGCCGGTCTACGTGCCGCGTGCGCAGCGTATGCTGCCGGCCTACGCCGAAAAGCGCAATAACGTTGCGGAATATATTCCGGCCGGTGCGCGTGCGGCGGGCTGGCATGTGGACTCCCAAACCGAGCGGCTGGCTCCGGGCAGCGCCCTGCAGGCCGTGCCCGCTCTGCCGGATGGACTCCATGTGACCGCAGGGGCGGATGGAAGCCTT
The DNA here is from genome assembly GCA_964242585.1 of uncultured Bryocella sp. Lineage (GTDB taxonomy): Bacteria > Acidobacteriota > Terriglobia > Terriglobales > Acidobacteriaceae > Granulicella. Next base: position 1,827 of record CAXTBJ010000094.1, on the reverse strand, counting down.
GCGCTACGCGGATTTCTCCCCGCGCCGGGAATCCTGCTGCTGCATGAATTTTATTTTCCGGATGAAGTGACCCGTGGCGGTACGCCCCGCCGGGTGTCGCTGGACGTCAACACCGGGTTGGCAAAGCTGGATATACCGGCGGGACAGGTTGCGTTCTCTGTGACCCATGACGGCCTCCTGCCCGCGGTAGAGCTCGGCCGCCGTATGAGTGTGCTCGGATCAGTCAGTCTGTTGCTCTGTGCGTTGCTTGCGTGGCTCGCGGAGCGGGACATTCTCTCTGCGAGCGGCCTTGCCCTGCATGGCAGATGGCGGTTCCGCTCCGGCGAGACGATCAAAGCGAGCGAGCTGACGACCTAGACGAACCCTCAGCCATCCCCTGCAAAAGAAAGAGCCCTGGAGATATCCAGGGCTCTTCGCTGTTTCGCCGGGATTACCCTTCGATATCCACGAGCTTGTGACTGATGGCAAACAGCGCCAGCTCCAGACGGGTCGAGACGCCGGTCTTGTCGAAGATGTTGGACAGATGCCGCTTCACCGTCTCCTCCGAGATGGTGAACTGCTTGGCGATGTCCTTATTGGAGCAGCCCTCGACGATGCAGGTAACCACCTCGAGCTCGCGCGGTGTCAGGCCGTAGGTCTTGCGCTCCGGCACGGCGGCGGCCTTCTGCATCAGCTCATGCAGCGCACTCAGCAGGTTCACCACGCGCTTGCCGCCGATCCAGTAATCCCCGTTCAGCACCGCGCGCAGCGCCTCGCCGAGATCGGCGGCGACGGAATCCTTGAGCACGATACCGCGTGCGCCGATCTGCAGCGCCTCGATCACCTGCTGCGTGGAGATGGTGCTGGTCAGCAGCAGGATCTTTACGCGCGGCGAGCGGCTCATGATGGCGCGCATGGCCTCCAGACCCGGCAAACGCGGCATCGCGAGATCGAGCAGCAGAATATCGGGCTCGAGTTCCAGCGTTTCCGTGACGGCCTTATCGCCGTCCTCGGCCTCACCCACGACCTCAAAGCCGGGGTCATTCATGAGCATGTTTTTTACGCCGAACCGAACGACCGGATGATCGTCGGCCACAACAATGCGGATGTTGCCTCCGCGATGAAGTGAGGGAGGGAACGTAGGCATGGTGGCGGAGCCGGGTTTACGCGGGGCTGTGATCATTCGTGCTCTCCTGCGGGAGCTGTTTGGTTGCGAACTTGGAGTCAAGCATACGCCGGAGCCGCGCGGATGCTAACGAAATTTCCTGTACGTCCGAGCTATCGAGGGTGATACCCGCTTCCACGGCAGCGGCCAGGGCGCCAAGCTCGCGCGCCCCCACCATGCCGCAAAGTCCTTTCATGGAATGCGCCTCGCGCCGTGCTGCTTCAAGGTCGCCGGCTTGGGCGTACGCCTGCATCCGTCCAAGTCGTGTTCCCACATCGTTCAGGGTCAGCGTGTAGAGCTCGGCGAGCTGCGTCGAACGAAAGCTCTGGCGAAGGGAATCGAAGATGGTCTCGTCTAAAACCGGTTGAGCCGCCGCACCATTCCCCGCGCCGGCAGCTCCTTCCACGGCTCCGGCGGATTGGGCGACCTCTTCCTGTCCGCGGCGAGCCTGCGGTACCGGGCCAGCCGCCGTCGCGGGCATCATGGTCGTTTCCATCGTTTGCACCTCCTCCGGCCCATGCAGCCTGGCGAGGATCGCCTCCAGATCCGCATAGCCAAACGGTTTCAAAACAAAGGCATCCAGAGAGTCGATCACCTGCGTCTCCGGTTGGCGGCCGCTCATGCCGACCAGCCGCGTTGTGGGCCCGATGGCGCTGCGCAGTGCCTGAACGAGCTTTCCTCCT
>CAXTBJ010000093.1:0-12282 GCA_964242585.1 uncultured Bryocella sp. | reverse complement strand
CGAGCGCGATCTGCATCGACAGCCGCACGCTGCAGTCCACACCCGAGAGCGGCGGACGCGCCGGTTATGACGGGGCCAAGCGACGCAAGGCATCGAAGGTGCACATCGCCGTCGACATGCTGGGCCACCTGTTGGCCTTGACCGTCACCCCGGCCGACCAAGGCCGCCGCGATCAGGTTGCGTCCTTGGCCGAACAGGTCCAGCAGGTCACCGGCCGTACGGTCGAGCTGGCCTACGCCGACCAGGGCTACACCGGACCCAATGCCGCCGACAGCGCACAACAGCACGGCATACGGCTCGAAGTGATCAAGCACCCCATGGCAAAAACGCGGCTTCGTCCTTCTGCCGCGCCGATGGGTCGTAGAACGCTCCTTCAGATGGGCCGCACGCTTCAGACGCCTCGCCAGAGACTATGAACGACTCCCTCAAACACTCAAAGGAATACACCTCATCGCCTTCGCTATCCTCATGACCAGCAGACTCATCAAGCTCGCAACTTCATAACACCCGCTAGGCCAGCTCCGAATGAGGGTCATACCCCGCATGACCGTTACAGTGGATATCACTGTCCTGATCCGCGCCGCGGTGCAGGACAATGCCAGCCAAGCTCAGCTTGCGCAGGGACTGCTGGAGGCGGCATCGACCATTGCGATTGCCACGCCCTGCCTATGTGAGTTCGTCTGGGTGCTGCTGCGAGTTCATCTGGGTGCTGCGCAGGATCTATGACCTTGGCTTGCCGGAGATCTCTTCCGCGATCCGCGCGCTGCTCAAGACCACAACGTCGTAATGAACCGTCCGGCTGTGGAGGCCGGGTTGGCTGTGCTTGGCATGGGTGGAGACTTCGCTGACAGTGTCATCGCGTATGAGGCGCGGTGGCTATACCATTGTCTCCCTTGATAAGAAGGCGGTCGCCTCGGTTCAGGCGCAAGGTCACGCGCCGGGCTGCTTGCATAATCCGGGCTGCTTGCATAATCCGGGCTGCTTGCATAATCCGTTAGGGTGGAGCTGTTATCGAGTAATCTGCGTTGAACAGGGCAGGTCCACAGGCAGGGAAAGGGAACGGAAGCTATATCCGTGCGCGTGCCGCGAGCTCCTGCGGTTGGCGCTGCTTGAGCACCCATCCCAGGTAGAGCAGGATCAGCAGATTGATGGCCAGGGCGCCGGCACGGAACAGGGTGGCGTGGCGTACCAGCTCAAACAACTCCAGCGGCAGACCCAGGGTGGTGAGGATCAGCGTGAAATACTCCGCCCAGCCCTTGCGCAGCAGCAGGCCGGTGCCTTCGATCAAGCAAAGCATGGCGTAGATGATCGCGCCCGCGCCGATGCGACGCAGGTCGTGGCCGTTGATCAGGTCGGCCTTGTCCATGACCATGCTCACGATGCGGCCCTCCGGATCGATCGGCAGGGAGTCGACCAGATGCATGACCAGATCGCCGAAGTTGCGGTGCACCAGATGCAAGGCTCCGAGGCCGATCGCGATAAAGAACAGCGCCTTGAGCAGCTTGAAGGCACCCACCACAAGCAGGCCGCCCTCCGACGCGGGCTGCCCGGCGACGGCCGCGGACTGCGCTTCTGCGAGCGAGCCTCCCATGTATCGGTTTGGATGCGCAACGGCCATCTGCACTCAAGTTGACGGCGGGTTTCTCGCTTTGTCAACGGCCGGAAGCATCGGTTGCCGCCCGTCCCGGGTAGCCGTTGCGCTTTTTGGGGGATAGCGCAATCCAGCGGGGGAGAGTGCGCGTTAGCATGGTGAAGGTCTTGCGGCGAGTGCAAGACGGTTGGGCTAGATCGCTCGCACATCTGAAAGGAAGACCCATGAAGAAGACCCTGCTTACCCTGCTTGCCGGTGCTGCCCTCTCTGTTTCCAGCCTGTCTGCCATAGCGCAGAAGACCGATCCGATGGTCGGCGGCGCGGCGATGTCTCCCACAAAAACCATTGTGGGCAACGCTTCCGCGGCTCCGAACCTCAGCACCCTGGTTACGGCGGTCAAGGCAGCCGGCCTGGTGGACACGCTGAGCGGTACAGGGCCCTTCACGGTCTTTGCGCCGACCAATGACGCCTTCGCCAAGCTGCCCGCTGGCACCGTGGACACACTGACTCAGCCGGACAACAAGGATCAGCTGACCAAGATCCTGACCTACCATGTGGTCTCGGGCACCTACGACTCTAAGAAGCTGATCCATGAGATCAAAAAGAGCAAGGGTTCCTTCCAGGTGAACACTGTCCAAGGTGAGCCCCTAACCTTCTCGCTGGACGGCAAGATGGTCAAGATCACCGACGCCAAGGGCGGCACCGCGATGGTCACCACCGCCGATGTTTACCAGTCCAATGGCGTGGTTCACGTGATCGACACCGTATTGATGCCCAACTAACGGGCATCCAAAAGGTTTGTGAGGCGGCTCCGGAGTTTGGGAGCCGCCGTTTCTTTTTTGGTGTAGGAGGGGGAGGGGAGGGCACAGGGAGTAGGGCACAGGGCACAGGGCACAGGGCACAGGGATTATGTTTTTAGGTTCTGGGCAGGAAGCTCAACCTTCGATTCACTTCTGAGCGTTGACGCAAGGCATACTGTGATTCTCTCGCTGTCCCCTAAACCCTCTTCCCTACTCCCTGTCCCCTACTCCCTGTGCCCTGTGCCCTGTGCCCTACTCCCTGTGCCCTGTCCTTATCTCTAACGTGAATGCATCCAAGCGTGTTATGCGGCATGTGTTTGAAACCGAGCAGTGGCTTCCCTTCCCGCGCGAGGTGGTCTTTGCCTTCTTCGCAAATCCCGGCAATCTGCCGCCGTTGATGCCGCACTGGCAAAAGGCTCGCATCGACGAGGCTACCTGGGAACCGCCACCGCCCCGTCCCCAAGACACGCCCACACTGCCCGGCGTCGCCGCCGGGGACGGCACCCTGCTGTTAATTACGGCACGCGCGCTGCCCGGCGTCCCTCTGCGCGGCAAATGGCTTGCCAGGATTGAAGATTTTCACTGGAACGAGGGCTTCTGCGATGTGCAGTTGAAGGGCCCCCTGGCCTACTGGCGTCATTGCCACTCGGTACGCGACAAGGTCTCGGCCGAGGGAGTGCAGGGAACGATCATTCACGACCACGTGACCTACGAACTGCCATTGGCGTCGCTCACAGACGTGGGGGTCTTCGTGGTGCGGGCCGCGATGGCTGCGACCTTTCGCTACAGGCAGACCCAAGCGGCAAAGCTGGTGCCGGCGTATGCGGCATCGTCGGGATATACCGCTGCGGCATAAACCTTCGGCTCCGGAATGCCACCGTGCGCGGATGTGCAAGCGGCCTAGCCCGCTTGACGTAGCCCGAATTGCCCCGACGTCAGCCGTCAAGACGGTTGGCGGCCGCGACGCGCGCGTACCACAGGCCGGAATCCTTTACGGTGCGTTGCCCATTGCGGAAGTCCACGTAGGTCAGTCCGTAGCGCTGGCTGTAGCCGTCCGCCCACTCAAAGTTATCGAGCAACGTCCAGGCATGGTATGAGCGAACCCGTGCGCCGTCCCCGATCGCCCTCGCGAGCTCGGTTAGGTAGCTGCGAAAGAACGCGATGCGGCGAGCGTCGGGCACATGGCCGCCCCCCTGGGTGTAAGGAGCGTCCAGGTAGCTGCAGCCGCTCTCGGTGATCTCGATGGGCGGATGGTTGTACTCCTGCGAGATCCGGGTGACGAGATCGTAGATACCGGGTGGATACACCTCCAGCCCGGCATCGGTCAGGGGCCCCTCTGTCGGCATCTCGGCGTGGAACTGTGTGTAGTCGTCGCGGCTGCCCGCGCCCCCGCCGTCCAGCTCTGTTTCGGTACCGAACTGCGCTCCGCCCCCTGCGGCACCGGACCTCGTGGCCGATACGACGCGGCGTGTGTAGTAATGAAAGCCGACCCAGTCCAGCGGCGCTTTCATGATGACTTCATCGCCCGGCTGAAAACCCATCTCGTGATACGGGGTCTCTCCGACAAAGGCCTTCGGGTACTCCCCATACATCGCGGCGTGCAGGAAGAAGACATTGTTCATCGCATGGTAGCGGTCCGTCGCTGCCCTGTCCGCTTCGCTGTCTGTCTTAGGGTAGGCCGGAGCCATGCCGTACGCGCTGCCGACGGTGGCCTTCGGCGAGGCCGCCTTTAACGCGCGCAGGGCCTGCGATTGCGCGAGGCTGATCGTATGCGCCGCCCGCAAGAAGAGCTTGCCGTCCGCCTTTCCAGGAGGAAACGCCCCTGCCCCATAGCCGAGGTATGCAAACGTCCAGGGCATGTTGAACGGTGCCCATACCGTGATGCGATCGCCGTAATGTTTGCCCAGGATGCCCGCATAGTCGGCGTAATAGTTGGCAAGCTCGCGATTGGGCCACCCGCCCCTGTCTTCAAGCGCCTGCGGCAGGTCCCAGTGATACATCGTGCAGAAAGGCCGTATGCCGGCCTCCAACACGGCATCGATCAAGCGCGAGTAGTGATCCAATCCCTTCTCATTCGCAGCGCCCGTGCCGCCGGGCTGGATACGCGGCCACGAGATCGAGAAGCGATAGCTCTTCAGATTGAGTTGCTTGACGATCGCGATATCTTGCTTGAAGCGATGGTAGTCGTCGCAGGCCGTGTCCGCTGTGGCCGCGCCGCGGATCTTCCCCGGGGTATGCGTAAACCGGTCCCAGATCGACTCGCCTTTGCCATCCTCGTTCCAGGCGCCTTCCACCTGAAAGGCTGCGGTGGCGGTGCCCCAAAGAAAGTCCTTTGGAAAACGAACGCCGGTAAACTCAGCAGCCGGCGCTGCGTTTTGCATAGGAGATAATTCCCGTGGCCCGGACGACGCGAGCACCCGACCCGGTAACGAGAGGGAAGCGGTGGCCAGAGCTGACGTGTTGAGAAATTTTCGGCGATTCACAGTCTCATGGCCTCGGAGCTCTCAGTTTTCATTGTTGCCGATTTTGCTGCGCATCGGCCGCCTTCATGGTATAGCCATCGAGTCTTTCTGACACAGCACTGCCTCGAATATGAAGGCTTCAGACCAGCTCCCAGGTGTCGCCCGCCTGTAAAGCGCGAAACGCGACATGCGGTGCGAGCTCCTTTGCGGCTGCCGCGAAACGTGCGGGCGGCTCGTCAAACGGCTCGTCGGTTAGTGCGAACGCTCCCCAGTGCACACCCAATAGCTGCTTTGCGCCGCAATCGCAGGCTATCTGTATGGCCTCCCGCGGATCGGCGTGCTGCGTCTTCATGAACCATCGTGGCGCGTAGGCACCGATGGGAAGAATGGCGACGGCAGGAGCCCCGAAACGCCTGCCGATCTCCGGAAAGAGCACGCCATCGCGGTAAGCGGTATCGCCCGCGCAGTAGATCGGGCCAGCAGGCGTTTCTAGGACAAAGCCGCCCCAGAGAGCCATGCGATTGTCGGTCAGCCCTCGGGAAGACCAATGATATGAAGGTACGATCGTGACGCGGATCGTTTCACTCAAGTGAAAGCCATCCCACCAGTCACCGGTTTGCACCTGCATCGCAGGCACGGCGGCACGCAGGATCGTGTCATTCCCGAGCGGTGCAAAGATGGATGGACGGTGCCTGTTCCAAAGCCGTTCGAGGCTCACGGTATCCAGATGATCGTAATGATTGTGCGTGATCAGCACCGCATGAATCGGCGGCAGATCGTCAAAGGCCACCGCAGGCGGATTGTGCCGCTTGGGTCCTGCCCACCTGATCGGACTGGCCCGCTTTGCCCACACCGGATCGACAAGAATGTTCTGATGGTCGACCTGGATCAGATAAGAGGCATGACCGATATGCGTGACCTGCAGCCCTGCGATGCGCTCCGCGGGACGCACCCCGGTTCGTGCGGGAACCGCCTTTGGCCATGGCGATCGCTTGCCCTGCATCTTCCACTTGAGAACCTCGAGCAAGCTCTTGTCCGACGAGGAAAGACCCGGATGAAAGAAGCGTGTTCCATCGAAATGGTCTGTGAGCGGGCCCGCATAGTAGCGATTGCGCAACGTGCCTCCGTGCATGCGGATGGAGCTGACCAGCCATAGCGGGGACGCAGGGATTACCGCGGCTCAGGGGCCAGTCATCGCGAATACCGCTCACGATAGCCTACGCCACGTTTGCGCTGAATTTTTACCGATTCTGCGAAGCGGCTTCCATCACCCACTGGCGATGCTCCATCCGACGAGCTGTCTTCTTCGCCGCTCTCAAGCGTAGCTTGGCGTCAGGAACCCTCTACCTTGTCTACAGGCCAGTTTGCCATGGCCAGATCGACGACGCGGTGTAGCTGCTCTGGGGAGCTGCCGCTGGCGGACTGCACCGCCATACCGGAGGCCAGGGAGGCGAGGTACTCCGCCAGCGTTCCCGCGTCCACATCGGACGGCAGATCGCCCTCAAGCTGCGCCCGTTGGAACCGTTCGGTGAGCTGCACGGTGGCCCCCTGACGAATGTCGGCGAGTTCGCCGCGCAGGCAATCGCTATCCGCGCTGCCCACCAATGCCCCTTGCACAATGAAGCAGCCGGACGGTGCGCCGGGGCTGCGGGTGACACCGCCGGTCAGCCGCAACCAGGCTTCGGCGACCCCACGGGCCGTGGGCAGATTCATCGCTTCCGTATAGGCCTGCGCCCGCAGGCTGGTGTAGGCGATAACCGCCTCGCGAAACAGGCTCACCTTGTCTCCAAAACTTGCATACAGCGTGGGCCTGCTGATGCCCATGGCCTCCGTCAGCTGCGTCAGTGAGGACCCCTCATATCCATAGCGCCAAAAGACGAGCATGGCGGCCTGCAGGGCGACCGCGCGGTCGAACTCAGGTGGACGCCCCGGCAGCCGCTTGGGCGCAGCCTGCGCTCCTGTCGTCTCTTTCCCCACCGTCTCCGTCAAAGGCTGCGCGCTGTTCATGCTCAGTTTAGACGCTCCGCAGCCGTCGCTGGATACATTTCGTACCTAACGGTAAGATTATTGCAACCTTCCGCTCAGCTCAGCATCTTTACTGTGCAGTACAAAACTCTGGACAACGGATGCGGCTGTAGGCCACTCCGCGCCAGACACCTCAAGCAGTAATCGCGAAGGAGTTCGGTATGGGCACTATACAGACAGGCAAGATGGGAACGGCAGTGGTTACGGGTGCCTCATCAGGCATTGGAAAGGTCTATGCGGACCGGCTGGCGCAGAGGCGGTACGATCTGATTCTCGTGGCGCGCCGCGGCGACAGGCTGGAGGCGTTGGCGAAGGAGCTGAGGGCGCAGTACGGCGTCAGCGTGCAGACGATCGCTGCCGATCTGGGCAACGCGGAAGGGCTCAATCAGGTGGCGCAAACCCTCGCAGCGGACGACTCCGTCACCTTGCTGGTGAACAACGCGGGCACATCCACCGTGGGTCCGCTGGCGAACGCCAAGGCAGAAAGCCTGGAGACGCTCGTCAACATCAACATCGTGGCCCTTTCGCGGCTCACCATGGCGGTTCTGCCGGGCTTCCTCAGCCGCGACCGTGGCGCGATCGTAAATATCGGATCGGTGGTTGGCCTCTATGGGTATCCCTACACCGCGATTTACGGGGGAACGAAGGCCTACGTCACCAATTTCACGCAGTCCCTGCAACAGCAGCTCATCGGGACCAGAGTCGTTGCACAGCTTGTCGCTCCGGCGGCCACGGTCTCAGAGATATGGGATGTCTCGGGGTATCCACTCTCGGCGATCGATCCGGCGATCGTGATGACGACCGAGGACTGCGTGGATGCTTCTCTGCACGGGCTTGACATGGGCGAGCAGACGACGATGCCCTCCGTCCATGACGCGCAGCTACTGGCGAACTACGACGCCGCCAGCAGCGCGCTCTTTACAGCCTCACAACAAACAGGTAAACCTGCATCCCGCTATTTGGGGGCACACTAAAGCACAGAAATCCCACGTAGGAGATCACCTACCGGTCTCCCGTGCGCAAGCCCGCAGCCTTGCTTCAACACATGTGACTCCGATGCAGGGAGTGGACCGCATAACGGTTCATCCGCTGCATCGGAGTACAGCGTCCAGCAAATGCTTTACCGGATATTGTGTGCGGGCCTGCAGTCCTTGAGGCCATGCGCGTACGCTGCGGCTACCACATACCCCAGGCACGGCTAATGTAATCGCTTCCGGCCATCACCACCAAGACACCTAGGATGAAAAAACCCGAGAACACAGTCGCTTTGATCAGCCGCGACTGCGACTTCACATGCATAAAAAACAGAATCACCAGGGCAGCCTTCACGAAGGCGCCGCCGACGGTGATGATCGGGTTCAGGATGCCCATGGGAATAAAGGATGTCAACGTGATGATCAACGTGATCGCCAGCAACGTGGCAAAGATGATGACCTGCGCCGGCGGGCTGATGATGTGATCTTCCACGTGCTGCGGATTGGTCACATTGGAAGCATCCTGCTCCTGCCCATTGTCATTGGTAAGGCTGAACTCTTCAGTTTCCATGGAGCCTTTCTAGCAACCTGCACGGCATAGCGCCGGGCGATGCGGTAACGCGGTCTGGAGCCGCAGCGCGGTCTAGTGCAGCGGGTGCCGATTCACGAGATAGAGTAGCGGAAATAGGAAGATCCAGACAATATCCACAAAATGCCAATAAAGTCCGAAGTTCCGCACCGGAGCCACATAACCTGAAGCAAATTCGCCCCGCCATGCTCTCCAAAGAATCCAGAGCATCAGGACAATCCCAATGTTCATGTGAAGCAGGTGCATACCGGTCATGGCAAAGTACAGGAAAAAGAAGACCTGTGTGCGTTGAGCCGAATCCGGCGGCAAGGCTTTGGCAATCGGCTTTCCGTCCTTCAAGGCAGGATGGGAGAATTCCGAGATGTCGAAGGTCGCACCCGGCACGTGGTGATGCACATAGGCATCGCGATACTCAGAAAACTCCACGCCCACGAAGGCCACACCCAGCACCAGCGCCAAGACCATGCCGCCCAGCAGTACGGAACGTCGCCGCGCCTCGGCACCCCATACGCTCATGGCCATGGCCAGGCCTGAAGCGCTCAACAAAACCGTGCTGACCACACCCCAAACCACACTGAGCGAGTTGGAGCCCGCCACGAAGACCGGGTAGTACCAATTCCGATACAGCAGGTAGGCCATAAAAAGGCCACCGAAGAACATGATCTCCGTCAGCAGAAAGATCCACATCCCAAAGGAGACGGCCTCCCGCTGCTGCGCCTCAGTTTCGAAGTGATGGCGCAGCTGCGGGAGGTTGGCGTGCTCGTGCTCAGCGTGATGCGCCGTAGAGGTGGCCGTGTGCGGCCGTATGCCGGCGGTGATCGCATTATCCAAGACTTACCACCTCGTGCTCTTTACGTTCCAACCATTGATAGTCATATGCCTCATGATCCATCACCGGCGTTTCAATGAAGTTTTCCTTCAACGGCGGGGACTGAATCTGCCACTCCAGGCCAGTTGCCTGCCAGGGATTATCCCCCGCCACGGCACCATACTTGAGCGACCAGCCCAGATACAGGAGGGGTAATGCATAGCCTACGCCCAGCACGGTTGCCCCTGCGGTGGAAAGCACGTTTAGGATCTGGAACTCAGGCGGATAGGCATGGTACCGACGCGGCATACCGAGATAACCCAGCACAAACTGCGGCATGAAGGTCAGGAAGAAGCCGATAAAGGTGGTAACCGCGGCCAGCTTGGAAAGCGTTTCCGGATACATGCGGCCCGTCATCTTGGGCCACCAGAAGTGCACTGCGGCCAGAAATGCCATCAACATGCCGCCGACCATCACGAAGTGGAAGTGTGCAACCACGAAGTAGGTCTCGGTGAGATGAATATCCATGCCCAACGAGCCGAGAAAAATGCCGGTCAAGCCGCCAACAGTGAACAGACCGATAAAGCCCAGCGCATAGAGCATGGGGGTCTCAAAAGTAACCGAGCCCTTCTGCAGCGTAAATGACCAATTAAAGATTTTGATCGCCGAAGGCACCGCGATCAGCATGGTCAGCAGCGAGAAGATCAGTGCCGAGTAGTTGGAAACGCCCATGATGAACATATGGTGTTCCCACACAAAGAAGCCGAACAGAGCGATCGCCACTGAACTGAAGGCGATGGCCGTGTAGCCGAACGGCCGCTTACGGCTGAAGGTAGAGATTACCTCCGAGATCACACCAAACCCGGGCAGGATCATGATGTACACAGCCGGGTGAGAGTAAAACCAGAACAAATGCTGGAAGAGCAGCGGATCGCCGCCCTTGGAGGGATCAAATACGCCGATGCCGAAGACGCGCTCCAGACCGACGAGGGTCAAAGCAATGGCCAGCACCGGTGTACCCAGCACCACGAGCAGAGACGTGGCGTATAGACTCCAGCAGAATAGTGGCAGCCGGAACCAAGTCATGCCCGGGCAGCGCATGCGGTGCAGTGTGACGATTACGTTCAGCCCCGTGAAGATGGACGAGAAGCCGGCGATGAAGATCGCGGTCGCTGCCGTGAGCACATGCGTATTCAGATAATGCGTGGAGAGCGGTGTGGTGAAGGTCCATCCCGTGTCGACGCCACCCAGAACCAGGGCTGCCATCAAGAAGGCGCCGCCGATCATGTACAGATACCAGCTCAGCAGATTGATCTTCGGAAAAGCCAGGTCCTTCGCGCCGATCATGATGGGAATCAGAAAGTTCCCCATCACGGCCGGAATGGACGGCACCAGGAACATGAAGATCATGATGATGCCGTGCATGGTGAAGAACTTATTGTACGTATCCGAGGCGACCAGATCGGGCTGCGGCGTCAGTAGCTCCAACCGGATTAGACCCGCGAACGAACCACCGATGAAGAAGAAAAATGTAATCGAGATCAGGTACATGATCCCGATGCGCTTGTGGTCCTGCGTCAGCAACCAGCTAAGAATGCCGTGCTCGTCGTTGAGATAGTTCCTCTTCGGCAGTCTGGCCGTGCTCTGGTCAGGGAGGGCGATGATCGTCGATGCACTGCTCATGGCTTCACCGTATTTGAGTGTCTGGGATGGCTGTGGTAGCTGGCGCGGCTGGGCTCGTGGGCGCGGCCTGATTGCTGTCCGCGGTCACGTTCGTCTGCTGCACCCGGTAATTCGATTGCAAATTCCTGATGTATTCCACCAGCGAGATCAAGCCATCCTCACTGATTTGCCCCTGGTAGGTCGGCATGATCGGCGCAAACCCCGCCGTGACGTGCTGCGACGGATTCAGAATGGAGTCGCGCAGGTACGCGTCGTTCACCAGAACCTGACTGCCGTCCGTCAACGTCAACCGCGAACCGTATACGCCGGCCAGGTTGGGTCCGCGTGCCGCGGCGTTGCCGCTGTGGCAGGAGATACAGCCCAGCGAAGCGAAGAGCCGCTCACCGTTCTGCGCCAAACTCTGTCCGCTGGTCGACATCTTCAACCATTTCTCATAATCTTCGGGCTTCATTGCCGTGATCTTGCCGATCATCCCGGCGTGCAGGGTCCCACAGTACTGCGAGCAAAACAGGTGATAGTCGCCCGGGTCGGTGGCCTGAAACCAGACCGTGGAATACCGGCCGGGAATCACCTCACGCTTGATACGAAAGTCCGGGATGTAGAAGCTGTGGAATACATCCTGCGAGATCATGGTCAACTGCACCGGCCGCCCCGTGGGTACATGAAGGGCGTTGATCTCGTGCTGCCCCCCTGGATGCTCCGCCTTCCACATCCACTGCTTGCCGATGATGTAGATATTCATCGCATTGACCGGCGGGTTGTAGATGCGGAAATAGAGCAGGGCTCCCCACACGTAGACCACCAGGAACACACCCAGAGGGATGATCGTCCAGGTAGCTTCAAGCAGGGTGGAGCCTTCCACCTGCGTCGCCACCGGGCTGCGCGACTGGCGATAACGGATGCTGAAGCCGAGGATCAGCGCGCCGACCAACAGAACGCCGAAGATCGTCATGCCGAGCAGAAACATGTACAACGCATCCGTGTAGGGTGCGATGGTGGAGGCTTCCGCCGGAAACAGGGCCGAATTATGCAGCCACTTTACGAGAAATTGCCAAAGAACTGGACTGAGACCCATCGCTAACCCTTACCCGATCCGCCGGCGGTAATCATACTGAGGAAAACCCTGCTCCCGGCTGAGGCGAAGATCACGCCGGAACATAACGAAGAGAAAACACCCTAGAACCGCTACCGTCACCATGCCCGCGAGTTGCACCACGCGAGCCACAATCAAGGAGTGGCGATTGATCTGCGGATCGTAGTGGTAGCAGTAGGTGAGAATGTTGGCTACCGGGGAGCCGATCCGATTCCCTGATGCGTCAATTAAACCTAGAAGGACATCCTTCGGGGAGT
>CAXTBJ010000092.1:0-12470 GCA_964242585.1 uncultured Bryocella sp. | reverse complement strand
GGGATCTCCCCACTGGGATCTCCCCACTGCGGCTTCGCCTCCGGTGAGGCTGACGGATTGTTGACTGCCGAGGAGCCTGCCGAGTGCGATGATGGGGTTATGGCGCTGCGCTCAGGTTTTGTCTCAATCGTCGGCCGTCCCAACGCGGGCAAGTCGACCCTGCTGAATGCCTTGCTCGGCCAGAAACTGGCGATCGTGACGCACAAGCCGCAGACCACGCGCACTCGGATTCAGGGTGTGCTGGAGTTGCCGCTGCGCAAGAAGGCCAAAGGCGAGCCGGGCCGGCCGGCGGCGCAGATTGTATTAGTGGACACGCCCGGCGTGCACCGGGGCGAGACGCATCTGGACCGCCGCATGCTGCAGGAGGTACAGGAGGCGCTCGAAGGGCGCGATGCGGTGCTTTTTATCGTGGATGTGACGCACCGCTTACCGGCTCCGGAGCCCGTTGCCGCGCGTGAAGACGAGGGTGGCGAGCGCCAGGTGCGGTCCCTGGGGCAGCACAAGCGGGCGCTTTCAAAGGCCGAGGACGATCTGGCGCTGCAGCTGGTGAAGCGGCTGGACTGCCCGGTGCTGCTGGTGCTGAATAAAATCGACGCGCTGCCCAAGAGTGCGCTGCTGCCGCTGATTGCGCACTGGACCGCGCTGCACGCATTCGCCGAGGTGATTCCGATCTCGGCGCGCAAGGCGGAAAATCTGGATTTGCTGCTGGACCGTGTGGTCGGGCACCTGCCGGAGGGGCAGCGCTACTTTCCTAAGGATCAGTTGACGGATCAGCCGGAGCGGTTTCTTGTGGCCGAGCTGATTCGCGAGAAGATTTTGCTGCTGACCGGCGAAGAGGTTCCTTACGCGGCGGCGGTGGTCGTCGAGCGTTTCGAGGAGCCGAAGTCGCCCAAGAAGACCAAGGACGGCAAGCTGCCGTTGACCAAGATCGCGGCGGCGATCTTTTGCGAGCGCGAGGGGCAAAAGGCGATCCTGATCGGTAAGCAGGGGGCGATGCTGAAGCGGATCGGGACGACGGCGCGCAAGGAGATCGAGGCGGTGCTGGGCACGCGGGTCTTTCTGGAGCTGTTTGTGAAGGTGCGCGAGGACTGGCGGACCTCGGCGGGTTTTGTGGATGAGCTGGACTGGCGGCGGCAGCTGGAAGACATCGCGCAGCACCAGCAGCTCGCGCGCAGCCTGGAGGCGCAGGCGGAGGGACGGGTACTCACCGAAGAAGCGCGGGACGGTCAGGTTGAAGCAGCCGGGGAAGCCGAATGATTGCGGCGCTGCTGCGACGCCGGGCCCCGCCGGTGACCGAGCCGCTGCATTCGGCCCGGCTGCGGCTGCTGACGATCACGCCGGCGATGCTGGAGGCAGAGGCGGTGACGGCAGGTGGGCCGGCGGACCGGGCGACGTTGGCGGTCTTGCTGGGGGCCGAGATCCCGGCTGTATGGCCCCCTTCGCTGTGGGAGCCGGCGGTTTGGCTGCATATCGCGGCGCAGCTGGGCGCGCAGCCCTCGACCCTGGGATGGCACCGGTATATGCTCTCGGCGGCTCGGCCGTCTCGGCTGATCGGCTGTGTGGGCGGGTTTCCGTGCGCGCATGGGGATGTGGAGCTGGGGTACTCGGTCGCGGATGCGGAGCAGGGCAAGGGATTCGCCTCGGAGGCCGTGGAGACGTTGACGACGTGGCTGCTGCGGCGGCCGGAGGTGCGCTCGGTGAGTGCGCAGACGTTTGAGGACTCGGTGGCGTCCGTGCGGGTGATGCAGCGATGCGGGATGGCGTGCGTGGGCGTGGGGGATCAGCCGGGGACGGTGCGGTACCGGCGCTGGTAAACCCGCTACCGCCGCATACGGGCCACAAGATCTCCGGCGGCGTCTGACCAGAGCGGAAACCCGAACTGGAAGCCGTGCCGGCGCAACAGGGTCGGAGTCACCCAGCGGCTCTTCATAACCAGCTCGGTCTGCGTGCGCATGGCGAAGGCGCCCAGCGCCAGCGCGGGCAGGGGTGCGGGCAGTCCCAACGGTTGGTGCCATGCGCGGCGTAGGATGCGCATGAAGGGACGGTTTTCCAGCGCTCCCGGAGCGGTCAGGTTGACCACGCCCCCGGTCTCGTCGGCGATCTCCGGTTGTTCAAGCAGCAGATCGACGGCGCGGCAGTAGTCTCGGTCGTGCATCCAGGAGATGAATTGGGTGCCCGGGCCCTGCGTGCCGCCCAGACCCAGGCGGCAGAGCCTGGAGAGCACGGAAAAGACGCCGCCCGGGTCCGGGCTCATGAGCATGGAAAGGCGCAGCCGCAGCTTGCGGGTGCGCGGTGTGTTGACGGCCGCCAGGGCCTGCTCCCAGCGTTCGGCGACGCTCACGGAAAAGCTCCAGGTTTCGGGCAGGCCGGCGGGCTCGCGGGTGCCGCGCCGGGCGGGTGTGTCGCCCAGCTCGCCGGTGAACTCGTCTTGCGGGCGGTCGAGCGCGTGGCGGTAGTACGTCGCCGTGCTGGCGTTGAGCAGAACACGCGGCGGGGTGCGGGAGACCGCGATCAGGCGGCAGAGCAGCAACGTGGGCTCGATGCGGGAGTCGAGGATTTCGCGGCGGTGCGCCGGGGTGAAGCGGCAGTTTACGGAGCGGCCCGTGAGATTGATGACGGCTTCGGAACGGTCAATCTCCCCGGCCCATGCATCGGGACCGGAGCCGGGCGTGCGGCCGTCCCAGCCGAGCGTGCGCCATGGATGTTGCGTACAGGCCGCGGGGTTGCGGCTGAGCACGGTGACCTCGTGCCCGGCGGCATGGAGATGGCGTGCAAGCAAGGTGCCGGCCTGGCCGAAGCCGCCGGGGATCAAAATGCGCATGGGCCTCTTCCAAATTTCCGAATCTGGGGTGCGATCGAATCACGCGCGCGGAGATCGAGAATACACGCGCTCGATGTACCGTTTACTGCAATAGCGAGATAGCCGCGGCGGTCATGGAGGCGACGCCGGTGCGCAGGGTCGGCTCGGGCAGGGGCTCGAAGTGGCTGGTATGGGGGCCGGGCAGGGGCGTACCGGCCTGTTGCGCGGCGGCAAACTTTGCCGGGTCCATGGCGCCCAGCCAGAAGAACGCCAGGGGAATCTTGTGGTCGAGCGAGAAGACGCCGACATCCTCCGAGCCCATCACGCGGGTCTGCTCCAGCAGATTGGCGGGGCCGAGCGTTTTTTGCAGCACGGGCTTGAGCTGCGCCATCAGCGCGGGGTCGTTGTAGGTGACGGGGGTGGATTCGTTTTCGAGGACGGTGACCGCAACAGCCTTATCCGGCGGCAGTTTGTACGCCGTGGTGAGGCCCGCGGCCATGGATTGGAGGCCGTCGATGACCACTTGGCGGCTCTTGTCCGAGAAGGCACGGGTGGTGAGTTCGAGTTTGACCTCATTGGGAATGATGTTGCGCTTGGTGCCGCCGTGGATGTCGCCGACGGTGACCACGGAGGGGTCCTGCGGATCTTCTTCGCGGCTGACGACCGTTTGCAGCTCGGTGATGTAGAAGGCGGCCATCGCGATGGGATCGCGGCCCAGCTGCGGGGCGGAGCCGTGGCCGCCGACGCCGTGGATCAGCACGTCAATGGAAGTGGAGCTGGCGAGCGCGGGGCCGGGCACATAGCCGACCTCGCCGGCGGGCAGGGTGTTGGTGTCGTGGAGGCCGATGATCCTGTCGGGACGGCCGAAGCGCTCGTAGAGGTGGTCGGCAAGCATGGCTTTGGCGCCGTCGATGGTCTCCTCCGAGGGCTGGCCGAGCAGGATGAGCGTGCCGTGCCACCGAGATTTCGCCTCGGCGAGGCGTTTGGCCGTGCCGATCATGACTGTTGTGTGTACATCGTGGCCGCAGGCGTGCATGACGCCGACCTCCGCGCCGGCCTTGTCGTGTACCTTGACGTGACTGGCATAGGCGACGCCGGTTTCTTCCACGATGGGCAGCGCGTCCATATCGGCGCGGACCAGCAGCGTGGGGCCCGGGCCGTTCTTCATCACACCGACGACACCGTAGGCCTTGGAGCCGTCCGGGTACACGCCCACACGCTCGGTGACCGTGTAGCCGTCTGCTCGCAGAGCCGCGGCGAGTATCCCGGAGGTGCGGGCTTCGAAGTGCGAGAGCTCCGGATTGGCGTGCAGGTCCTTGTAGATTTCGACGAGGCCGGGGATATCGGCCCCGGTGCCGGTGTTGGGCGTTTGCGCGTACGCCGGAGCGAGCCAACCGAGGGAGACAGCGCCGATGACGAGCCGGCAAATGCTGGGGCGAACGGGGGAGAAGGGCATGATTCGGGATAGTATGTCACGGCACGTCGAAAGCGGCGACCCCCGTCGCGTCTCTGCGACAAAGGGTCACCGCTTCATGATCGATTCGTGTCAACTTACACCCTTGGGGACTTCGCTTTAGTTCACCGCCCACTGTTCCTGCGGACCGGCGTTGCAGCTGTATACCTGCACGACGGTTCCGGAGGCTGTGCCGTCGCCGCGGACGTCGAGGCAGTTGCCAGGGTTGTTAGCCGGGTTGAACTCAAAGTTGCCGCCCGCTGAGACGGCGTTCCAGGCCTGCGCCGAAGAGCCGTTGCAGGGAGTTATGGTTACGGCCGAGCCGCTGGCCGTGCCGGAGGCGGTGAGGCAGTTAGCACCCTCGGTGGACAGGTTGTAGTACCCCGCCGGCGTGACGTTGGTGCTGGAGATGGCCCAGTTCTGCGCGCCCGTGTTGTTGGCGGTGTAGACGTCAATGGGATTGCCGTTGGAGGTGCCGCCGCCCTGATCGTCGAGGCGCAGCGCGGTGTTGTTCTGGGGCGTCAGCGTGTGGGTGCCGTTCAGGTTCCTGGCCGCCGTGGGCTCGTAGACCCGAACGTAATCCACCAGCATGGTGGCGGTGGACGGCGTACTGCTGTCCGTGACACCGGGGAAGCCGCCGTCGCCAATGGCCAGGTTGAGCAGAAGGAAGAACGGATTGTTGAACGGCCACTGGTCGCCGGAGGGTATGGTGGCGGAGGTGGTGGTGAGAAAGATGTTGGACGGGCTGTCGCGGTAGTACTGGATGGAGTTTTGCCCCCAGATCACGCCGTAGATGTGGTAATTGCTGTCATCCACGCGGCCGCCGTTGGGGAAGACGAACTTGGCGCCGATACCGTTGGCACCGGAGTAGCCCGGCCCGTGCGTGGTGGACGAGGTGGTGGTCGGCGTATAGGCTTGCACCCATTCCAGGATGTCCTGTTCGCCGCACTGCGGCCAGCCGACGGTGCTTTCATTGACGCCGAGCATCCAGAAGGCAGGCCAGAAGCCGTCGCCCACCGGCAGCTTCATGCGGGCCTCGATGCGGCCGTATTGAAATTGCTGCAGGCCGAGGGACTTCAATCGGGCCGATGTCCACTGACCGCTGCCGTTCTTGACGGCGTGAATGACCAGATTGCCGTTGCCGTCTTGGTAGGCGTTGGGGGTTCCGGTCGAACAGGGGGCGGTGTTGGAACCGGCGGCGCAGTAGTTTTCGATCTCCGGGTTGCCGAAGCCGCTGTTACCCGTGTCGTAGTTCCAGTTCGCGGAGCTGGGATAGGTCCCGGAGGCGGCGTTGAACTCGTCGCTCCACTTGAGCGTCCAGGTTTGTGCGGAGGCGCGGTGCGCGAAGCCGGTGCTCAGCAGCAGCAGGAGCGCAGCGGCGCCGATGCCGGCGAAGGAACGGGGTCTGCGGGAGGACGTGCGGGCGATGGATGGGGCATTCGAGGTGGTAACGGATGGGACGGTAGGTATGGCAATGGACGTGAGGTGGAGGTGCTCGGCGCGGCTCTTGTCGATTTGCATTCAGTTCCCCTGTAGCTCAGATTGGTGGAGCGGGCGGATGCTACCACAGCGCGTGAGGCGCTGGCACCAGGGAGGGACCGGGGTTGTCCATGCACTCGCAAAGGCCTGCAGCGGCTGGGGATAGGCCTCAATCCGTGAGGTGGATGCCGAGCGTCTTCATCTTGCGGTAGAGGTGCGAGCGCTCCAGGCCCAGCGACTCGGCGGCGCGGCTGATGTTGCCGTGGGAGCGGTCGAGCTCCTTCAGGATGTAGTCGCGCTCGTAGGCCTCGCGGGCCTGCTGCAGGGTGGAAAATTCCTCTCGGCCGTTGGCGCGCCCATCGGTTCGCTGCACAAGGATAGGGAGGTGCTTTACCTCGATACGCAGGACCTTCGGGTTCAGAATCAGGACGCGTTCCATAACGTTGCGCAGCTCGCGCACGTTGCCGGGCCAAGCGTAGGCGCGCAGCTGCGCGAGCGCGGCATCGGAGATCTCCATGCGCGGCCGTCCGTACTGCTGGCCGAATTCGGAGAGGAACTCGTACACGAGGGAGGGAATGTCCTCCTTGCGTTCGCGCAGCGGCGGGACCGAGAACGGAATGACGTTGAGGCGGTAGAAGAGGTCCTCGCGGAAGTTGCCGCGGGCGATCTCCTCTTCGAGATCCTTGTTGGTGGCGGCGATGACGCGGGTATCGACATACACGGGACGCGTGGCGCCGACGGGGTAGAAGCGCTGCTCGTCGAGCGCGCGCAGCACCTTGGCCTGGGTCTTCAGGCTCATATCGCCGACCTCATCGAGAAAGAGCGTGCCGCCGTCCGCGCGCTCGAAGGTACCGCGTTTTTCGGTAGGCTGGTTGGGGCCGCCGGGGCCCGCGCCGTAGCGGTAGCCGAACAGCTCGCTTTCGATGAAGTCCTCGGGGATGGCCGCGCAGTTGACCTCGACGAGCGGTCGTTCGCGGCGCTCGGATTCGGCGTGGATCAGGCGCGCGATGCGCTCCTTGCCGGTGCCGGATTCGCCGAAGATGAGCACGCGGCCGTTGGTGGGGGCCATGAGGCCGATCTGCTGGCGCAGCGCCTTGATAGACACCGACTGCCCGGTGACGGAGCCGCGGGTGGCCAGCTGCCGGACGAACTCCTCATTGTCCTCGCGCAGGCGGTGCGCCTGGACGGCGTTGCGCAGCACGAGCAGGGTGCGCTCGAGCGAGAGCGGTTTTTCGAGGAAGTCGTAGGCACCGAGCTTGGTGGCGCGCACGGCGGCCTCAATGGTGCCATGGCCGGAGATCATGATTACCTCGGGCGCGCCGGGGCGGCGGTCGCCCTCCTCGCTGCGCCGAATCCGGGCGAGCACGTCGAGGCCATCGCCGTCGGGCAGCCAGATATCGAGCAGCACGGCCTGGAAGTCCGCGTCGCGTAGCAGGATGAGGGCCTCGGCGGCGGTGCCGGTCGTGGTGACGGCGTAGTCCTCCTCGCGGAGGATGGCTTCAAGCGAGCCGCGGATATCAATCTCGTCGTCAACGATCAGGACGTGGTTCAAGCGGGAACCTTTTCGCTGGGCTCGGAGACCTCAGGCATGTCGGCTTCGGGCGCGGAGGCGGGGCGCAGCTCCACGAGAAAGCGTGCGCCGGAGGGCAGGTTTTTCTCCGCGCGAATGGTGCCGCCGTGCTCCCCCACGATCTTGGCCGCGATGGAAAGACCCAGCCCCGTGCCGCGTTGCTTTGTGGAGAAGTAGGGAAGAAAGAGGCGCTCACGCATCTCGTCGGTGAGCCCCGGACCGGTGTCGGCGACGCTGAGCTCGATCGAGCCGGACTCCAGCAGGCGGGTCGAGACGGTCAGCTCCCGCAGCAGGCTGTCGCCCATCGCCTCGGCGGCGTTGTCGATCAGATTGCTGACCGCGCGTTTCAGGGCTTCGGGGTCGGCCATGACCAGGGGCAGGCCGGTACCCAGGCGGCGGCGCAGACGCACGGAGCCCAGCCGGCCCGTGAACAGGGCGAGTGCGGAGTCGACAATCGTATTGAGGTCGGCGGGGCGCGGGCGCGCGGCGGGGAACTCGGCGAGGGAGCCGAACTGGTCGACGAGGGAGCGCAGCGTTGCGACCGAAGCTCCAATGATGTCCGTGGACCGCTGAATGACCTCGGCCGAGCGCGCGCCGGCCCCGCCTGAAAGCGCGGGGGCGAGCCGGTCGATGTGACGGCGGATGAGCTCGGCGTTGAGCGAGATGGGCGTGAGCGGATTTTTGATCTCGTGGGCCACGCGCCGCGCGACCTCCTTCCAGGCGCTCTGCTTCTGCGCGCGCAGAACCTCGGAGACGTCCTCGAGCACCAGCACATAGCCGAGGTGCTCCCGTGCCGGACCGCGCTCCAGCAGGGCCGTGACGGCGGAGACCTGCAGCTCGCCTGAGGCGGTGGGCAGTTGCAGCTCCGCGGAGGCCGAGCCCATGCGATGACTGCGCTGCATCAGCCGCTCGAGCGTCTCGGTGGCCTCGGCGGGCAGCACCCCGCGCAGGGGAAGGCCCACGAAGAGCCGCTCGCCGCCGGGGTCCAGCATCTCGGAGAACGCTCGATTTGCCAGCACGATGCGCCGCTCCGGCGAGAGCGTGACCAAGCCGGTGGGAATGGTTTCGATGATGGTTTCGAGCTCAGTCCGGCGGCGTTCGAGCGCGGTATTGAGTTCGCCGAGCTGGGCGGCGGAGGCCTGCGCGGCCGAGCGCGTGGATTGGAGATCGGTGGCCATGGCGTTGAAGCTGTCGGCCAACTCGCCGAGCTCCTCGGTGGCCGACTGCTCGACACGCCGCGCGTAGTCGCCCGCGGCGATGGCCTTCATGGCGTCGGCGAGCGACTCCACGGGCCGGGTTACCTGCTTGGCCGTGTTCAGCGCGAGCCAGCAGCAGGCAAACAGCGCCAGCACGGTGATCAGCAGCAGCAGCGCGGCGAATAGGCTGCGCACCTGACGCCGCTCGCGGAAGACGGTCCAGTAAGCTGCCGCCGCTTTGCGCAGACGCAGGTTGGTGGCGGCGAGATCGGTCGGCAGCGGGAGGCCCACCAGGACGACACCGTCGTGCTGCAGGCCGGCGATGGCCAGGCTGTAGTCGATGCCGCCGAGGTTATAGAGTGCGCCTTCGCTGCGCTGCGCCGCCTGCAGGGCGGCCACCTCCGTGGCCTGGGGCATCTCGCCGCGCTCCGTGGCAAAGGCCTTGCCGGGCTGTTGCGCGGGCGCGTGTACCGCGGCGAGCGGGTTGCCGTCGCGGTACAGAATGACGAAGCCGCCCTGCAGACTCAGCTCGTGCTGCTCCAGGATGCGGTAGAGCCCCGGCACCGCCGGTGCGGCGCGTGCATGTGTGCCCAGCACGGCTCGTGCGTGCTCCCCCGGGGCTGTGTGGGGGGTGAGCAGGGTGGGCGAGGCGGCCAGCTCGACGGCAATCGTGTCTGCCTCGGCACGCGCGTTGGCGTTGGCATAGCGCTCGAGCGCCGTCGAAAGGCCGGCCGCGTCGTCGCGCATCTCCGTGACGGGCTGCGAAAACCAGCGGTCTACGGCACGGTTCATCAGCAGATAGCTGAAGAGCAGCATAAAGACCAAGGGGACTAGTGAAACGAGCACCGCGCCCCATACCATGCGGGTGCGCAGCCGCGCGCCGAGCACGCCCCGGCGCTGCTCCCCGTAGAGCTTCAGCAGGTTGCGCACCAGCACAACCAAAACGCTGACAAAGAGCAGAAAAGCTACCGTGGACAGGGCAAGGAAGACGACCGTTTCCAGCGGGGACTGCGGGTCCAGCAGGCGTAGGTTGAAGGCGTTCAGGCCTGCAAGCACCAGAAACAGCACAAGCAGGCTTACCAGAAGCACCATGATCCAGGCGCGGCGGCTGCCTTGCTCACCCATGCCTTGCAGTCTACGCCGACGCTTGTTGCGCCGTAATCACCGAAACGGGTTTTCAGGCACAGCGGACCGGATGCGGGACAGCCTTTTTGAGACAAGTCACGGGAGCAGAGAAGCGATGGGTGTGAACTCGCGTCCCTGGCTCCCGGCAACCGCCTCATAGGTGAGTTTGCCGTCGAAGGTGTTGACGCCCTCGGCGATGCCGCGATCGCCGGCGACCGCGGCGCGTGCGCCCAGATTGGCCAGTTTCAGCACGTAGGGGAAGGTGGCGTTGGTGAGGGCGAGCGTGCTGGTGTTGGGCACGGCGGCGGGCATGTTGGTCACGCAGTAGTGCACCACGCCGTTCACCTCGTAGCTGGGGTCGGAGTGGGTCGTGGGGCGCGCGGTTTCGATGCAGCCGCCCTGGTCAATGGCGACGTCCACGATCACGGCGCCCTTCTTCATCTTCGCGACCATGGCCGCGGTGACGATCTTGGGTGCGGCCGCGCCGGGAATCAGTACGCCGCCGATAACGAGATCGGCCTCCGCGACGGCACGCTCGACGTTGTAGCTGTTGGAGGCGAGCGTGTAGACGCGGCCGCCGAAGATGTCGTCGAGCTCGCGCAGGCGGTTCAGATTCAGGTCCACCAGGGTGACCTTCGCACCCAGGCCCAGCGCCATTTTGGCTGCATTGGTGCCCACGATCCCGCCGCCGATGATGCACACGTCCCCCGGCGGCACGCCCGGGACGCCGCCCAGCAGGACTCCGCGGCCGCCGTGCCCCTTGTGCAGGTAGGCCGCGCCGATCTGCACCGCGAGCCGGCCCGCGACCTCCGACATCGGGGTCAGCAGCGGCAGCGAGCCGAAGCGGTCGCGCACGGTCTCATAGGCAATGCCGATAACCTTCTTGTCGAGCAGAAACTGCGTGAGCTCCTGCAGCGGTGCGAGGTGGAGATAGGTGAAGAGCGTGAGGTTTTCGCGGAAGTGGAAGTACTCCGCCTTCGTTGGTTCCTTGACCTTGACGATCATGTCGGCCAACCGCCAGACATGGTAGGCCTCGCCGACGATCTCCGCGCCCACAGCCTGGTAGTCCTCGTCCGGAAAGGAGGAGAGCAGGCCGGCATCGTGCTCGACGAGGACCTTGTGGCCGGCCTCGGTGAGCGCTTTAACGCCGGCGGGCGTTACCCCGACGCGGGTCTCGTGGTCCTTTACTTCCTTGGGTACGCCAACGATCATTTTAGAGAAACCTTTCGCGGTAAAGCTCAAAGTGTTGCGGGATGGGACACAAACTCGCGCGACACCACCCATTGTAGCCATGGACGAAAGGGAGGCGCTGCCGGATGCTGAAGGTGCATGAAGAGGAGGAAAACGCTTCCGTGCGCTACACCGTACAATAGGAGAAAGCTTTGCAGGAATACCACTTTCGATGGCTTCAAACGGATTTCAAACGCGCACGGGCCGTGTCAGCAATATGCGGTCGATCTTCTCGCTCTTCTCGAGCGATCTGGCCATCGATCTCGGAACGGCGAACACGCTGGTGTATGCGGCGGGCAAGGGCATCATCGTCAATGAGCCCTCGATTATCGCGGTGAACCGGATCAGCAACGAGGTGGAGGCCGTCGGCAAGGAGGCCAAAGAGATGCTGGGCCGCACGCCGGGCAACATCATCGCCATCAAGCCGATGAAAGACGGTGTGATCGCCGACTTCAAGCACACCGAGAAGATGCTGAACTACTTCATCCAGAAGGCGCACAACCGCAAGATGATGGTGCATCCGCGCATCGTGATCGGCGTGCCTTCGGAGATCACGCAGGTGGAAAAGCGCGCGGTTATGGATTCGGCGTACCGTGCCAAGGCCTCCGAGGTGCACTTGGTAGAGCAGGCGATGGTGGCGGCCATCGGCGCGGGGCTGCCGATTACGGAGCCTGGCGGCAACATGGTCGTCGATATCGGCGGCGGGACCACGGATATCGCGGTAATTTCGCTCGCGGGCATCGTGTATTCGCGCTCGGTGCGCATGGCCGGCAATCAGATGGACGACGCCATCATTACGTACATCAAGCGCAAGTACAACCTGCTGATCGGCGAGCGCACGGCGGAGCAGATCAAGATTGAAGTCGGGTCGGCGTATCCGCTCGACAAGCCGATTCAGAAGGACATCACGGGCAGCAACCTGATCGAAGGCCTGCCGCGTACGGTGACGATCGACGATTCGGAGATCCGCGAGGCGCTGGGCGAGTCGATCGCCACGATCTTGAATGCGATTCGCGTGGCGCTGGAGCGCACCCCGCCGGAGCTTTCAGCCGATATCTCGGAACGCGGTATCGTGCTGACCGGGGGCGGGGCGCTGATCAAAAATTTGGACAAGCGCATTCGCGAGGAGACGGGGCTGCCGGTGTCGATTGCGGACGATCCGCTGGCGTCGGTGGTGCTGGGAACGGGCAAGATGCTGTCGGATTTTCGGTTGTTGCGGAAGATTTCTATTGATTGATTGCTCTGTTTGATTGATGGATCTGTTTGCTCGATGCCGTGTGTGGAAACCGCAACAGCAGGTTCCCTTCGGGAATGACAGAAAGAAAAACAAGGGCAAAGGCAAACGCAGATTCCCTGCGGGAATGACAATGCGGGAGTGATAGGCAAGTGGGCGCTGTGCGGTCAGTATGATGTGCCGTCAGTATGCTGCGCCGTCAGTACCGTATGCTGTGCGGTCGGGTAACTTGCTACAGCTACCTTGAGCCTTACAGGCCGTGGGCGGCGCGGGCGGTCCAGAGCAGCGGTTCGCGGATCGGGAAGGTGCCGGCCAGGACCTCCGGTGAGGGGTCGGCAGGAAGTCGCTGCCACAGGGCGACGTACTCCGGGCGGTCATAGGCG
>CAXTBJ010000091.1:7553-12598 GCA_964242585.1 uncultured Bryocella sp. | reverse complement strand
GTTGATAGAGCGGACTAGCAGGTGGTGCAGAGAACAGCAAAAGAAAAACGATCGCAGATTGCCTTCGGGAATGACAACAAAAGGCGAAATGCCCTTTACACCATCAGCTATTTTGCTCTAGGAACCTAGTTGCTAATGACCTGGTTGTGCAGGGATGGATTGGGTGGTGTGCGCGGGACGCGGCGGCGGCGTTTCGTCCACGATCTTGTAGTCGGCGGGAACGACCATCTGCTCAGCCGGGGGCTCGACGCGCTCAATGCCCTTCACAGCCACGAGCTGCTCGCCCGTGCGCGGATCGTCATGCTTGATGACCAGATAGATGGCAAGCGAAGGTGCATACCAGTAGTCGTCGGTGACCGTTACAGGCTGGCCGGTTCCGCTGACCTCAGCAGGTACGGTGCGGGTGATGCGCCTGCCCTGCACCGGAATGCTGTCCATGGTTTGCGCGCCCAGCTCAGTTTCGACCGGGCCGGTCTTATTGCCGGTTGGGTATCGGTTTGGGTGCCGGCAGATACCGCGCTAGCAGACGGGGCCGTGATGGCCGCGGGAGCGCGTTGCGCGGCGGGGGGAGCGGGCGGCGCGGGCAGGATGGACTCCCGCGCCAGCAGGGTCGCGGGCTCGTAAAAGATACTCATCCGATTGGAGGGATCGTACAGGTGGACGGAGACCAGGCGCGGCTCACCGTGGAAGGCCGGCGAGACCAGCTGCCGGCGCTCGTTACGGATGCGCCCGGATGAGCTGCGCGCGATGTGATTCGTCGTGGTTACGATGTGGTCCGTGCCGTCCGGCAGCTTGTCGTGCGAAACGATCTGCACCTCCGCCGTGAAGGGGGCGTTGGGCACGGGGGTGACAAAGATGCCGTCCACTTGAAGCTGTGCCCCGCGGTACGCACGAGGGATGGCAGGCGTCTGCCCCGAGGCTGGATATACGGCGCAGAGGGAGCCTGCGACGATCCCTGCAAGGATTGCGGAGCGGACCATGACGCCACCTCGCGATCAGCTTAGCCGATCATTGCGGAAAGCGACACAAATTTGTGCCCAAAGACCGAGGCGACCCTCGAAATGGAGGTCGCCTCTGCGGTTTTGCGGAATCAGCTCCGGTTGTCCGGCGCTACAGGGAGTTCATATTGTGGAGAAATTCGGAGTTGTTGCGAGTTTTGCCCAGCTTGTCGGAGAGCAGCTCCATGGCCTCGACCGATGAGAGCGGATTGAGGACCTTGCGCAGAATCCAGGTACGCTGCAACTCGTCCTTCGGGATCAGCAGCTCTTCTTTTCGCGTTCCGGAGCGCTGGATGTCGATGGCCGGGAAGACGCGCTTGTCGACGAGCTTGCGTTCGAGGATCACTTCCATGTTGCCGGTGCCCTTGAACTCTTCGAAGATAACCTCGTCCATGCGCGAGCCGGTTTCGACCAGCGCGGAGGCGATGATGGTCAGCGAACCGCCCTCTTCGATGTTGCGCGCGGCGCCGAAGAAACGCTTCGGGCGTTGCAGCGCGTTCGAGTCCACACCGCCGGAGAGCACTTTGCCGGAGGGCGGCACGATGGTGTTGTAAGCGCGCGCGAGGCGGGTGATGGAGTCCAGCAGGATGACGACGTCGCGCTTGTGCTCGACCAGACGCTTGGCCTTTTCGATGACCATCTCGGCGACCTGGACGTGCCGGGCGGCGGGCTCGTCGAAGGTGGAACTGATCACTTCACCCTTGACCGAACGCTGCATGTCGGTGACCTCTTCCGGGCGCTCATCGATGAGCAGAACGATGAGCACGACCTCCGGGTGGTTCGCCGTGACCGAGTTCGCGATCGATTGCATCAGGACGGTCTTGCCGGTGCGCGGCGGCGCAACGATCAAGCCGCGCTGGCCCTTGCCGATGGGCGTAAGCAGATCGAGCACACGGCCCGAGATGCCTTCGCGCACGGTCTCCATCTTGATCCGCTCCTGCGGGTACAGGGGCGTCAGATTGTCAAACAGGATTTTGTTGCGGGTCTCCTCGGGCGATTCGAAGTTGATAGCTTCGATCTTAACCAGCGCGAAATATTTTTCACCCTCATGTGGCGAGCGGACGTTGCCGGAGATCGTGTCGCCTGTTTTCAGGTCGAACTTGCGAATCTGCGACGGCGAAACGTAGATGTCATCGGGACCGGGCAGGTAGTTGTAGTCCGGGGAGCGGAGAAAACCGTAGCCGTCGGGCAGGATCTCGAGCACGCCTTCGGCGAAGATGTGGCCTTCCTTTTCGCTCTGCGCCTGCAGGATTTTGAAGATCAGATCCTGCTTGCGCAAGGCACTGGTGCCGGCAATCTCAAGGCCGCGTGCGAGTTTGCCGAGTTCGGCGATGCTCTTTTCTTTCAATTCAGAGATGGTCATGTAATTCAGTTGTTCTTTCAAGGGTCTGGATGGGTAAAACGAGGAGGGAGGGCACAGCGCTGGCGGGAGCCGTGAGAACGGATCCGATCGGGGATCAACTCTCAAAGGTAATGCGGAAGGGACCTGCAGATCGGGCGGAGCGGAATGCAACGACAAACGGTTAAGGTAATTGCCAATCAGCCTATCAGAGCTTGCGTGTGCCAGCATCCGAACCGGATGAAAGAGGGTAGGAATTCGGTACATGAACTAGGCCCGACTCCTGATTTACAGCTTCGAATCAGGAATCGGTACCCAAAAATCCAGTGCGAGAGGTAGGGCCGTACGGCTTAAAAGGTGCGACGGGTGAAAATGCAACAGGGAAAAAGCTGCGAGCTAAGCGGCGCGCCGCTCGGCGAGTATCTCTTCCTGCTCGGCCTCAACCTGGCCCTCGCCCATAGGAACGGTGTCCTTGAACCGCTCCAGAACGTCGTTGGTGGTGTCCTGCAGGCGCGTGTTCGGCTTATGCAGCTTACGCGTGGCCTTGGAGGCCAACTGGCACAGCTGATAGCGGTTGTTCACGTGCGTAAGAGCTCCAAAAATCAAATCCGAGCGCATGGTATGTCTCCTCGAGGTTAAGGGGAGGCCGGAGCACTTTCCTGCCCGGTGCCCTGGAAGGGCGTGCCTCACGGAATAAGCGGTGTCGAGCACAGTTGCACTTATTCCAATTATGGAAGTTAGACGCAGGTTTTCTCCTTGACGGTGCGTCCAAAAGCAATTTCTTGTCGGAAAGTACAGTGGCGGTCGTCCTCAAGCCAATTTCATCCACATTCGAGATCAAATCAACCGATTATGAAGGTTGTGACCTGAACCTGACCCAAATTGCACGAAGTTGCACAGGACAGCCGCTCCAAAACGCCGGTCCCTCGCGCAACTCTTGCAAGGTATCGTCTCCGGGCGCACGGGTCAATACTTTTTTTGAAACACCGTACCCTTTGGATACTGTTTTCGGTATACAGGACCGGTTACCTCAGTTCGGACTGTAGGATCTCGCCTTCACCATTCGACGGCTTCTGCACATTCAGTTCGCCCAGTACGTCCGATCCAGGGTGCGGTATTGAATGGCCTCCGCAATGTGTTTGACGGCGATCGCCGGCGCATTGTCCAGATCGGCAACTGTGCGAGCCACCTTCAGTATCCGATCGTGGGCACGGGCGCTCAGGCCCTGCTGCTGCATGGCTCGCTCCAGCAGCCGTTCGGCGTCGGAGGCCAGCTCACAGTGCTGGCGAATCTGCGAGCTGGTCATCTGCGCGTTGGCGAAGACGGCGCGGCTGGCCGCCGACTTCGAACCGCCGGTCCGTGCGCCGGCCTCCAGAAAGCGGGCGTACTGCCGTTCCCGAGCCTTCAGCACACGTTCGCGGATTCCGGCCGAGGCCTCCGCCGTTGCCGTGCTGCGCAACTCCTTGTACTGCACCGCGGGTACCTCAATGTGAATGTCGATACGGTCCATCAGCGGCCCGGACACCTTGCTGACATAGCGCTGAATCATGGGCGGCGTGCACAGGCATTCGCGGCTTTTATCGTTGAAGTATCCACAAGGGCAGGGATTCATGGCCGCGGCCAACATAAAACGTGCCGGGAAGCTGAGGCTCATGGCGGCACGGGCGATGGTGACGCTGCCGTCCTCGAGCGGCTGCCGCAGCACCTCCAGCACGTTGCGCGGGAACTCCGGCAACTCGTCCAGGAAGAGGACGCCGTTGTGTGCGAGCGAGACCTCACCCGGGCGCGGGATCATGCCGCCGCCGATCAGACCGGCGTCCGAGATGGTGTGATGCGGCGCGCGAAACGGCCTGTGCGTGACCAGGCCCTCGTCGCGATCGAGGACACCGGCAACAGAATGGATCTTGGTGGTTTCAAGCGCCTCCTCAAAGCGCAGCGGTGCGAGAATGGACGGTAAACGCTTGGCCAGCATGGTTTTACCCGAACCCGGCGGACCGATCATAAGGATGTTATGCCCGCCCGCGGCGGCGACTTCCAGGGCACGCTTAGCCATCTGCTGGCCGCGCACATCGGCAAAGTCGGGCAGACCCTCCTGCGACTCGGCCAGCAACGCCTTTGAGGCGACGCGGAGCGGGTCCGCGCCGATCGACCCCAAAGCCGCGCCGTTGAGCAACTCGCGCACCTCCAACAGGTTACGCACCGGGTAGACATTGACGCCTTCAACCACGGCGGCCTCGCGAGCGTTGGTCGAGGGGATGAGCAGGTTCTTAATCCCGGCGGCGCGCGCGGCGAGGGCGATGGGCAGCATGCCCTGCACCGCCCGCAAGGCACCGTCGAGGCCCAATTCACCGACCAGCACGAAGTCGCTGACCTCCTTAATGGCCAGGCCGCCGTAAGCGCCGAGAATGCCGACGGCAATGGGTAGATCGAAGCCGGAGCCCTCTTTCTTCAGATCGGCCGGCGCGAGATTGATGGTGATACGCGTCGGCGGCAGGTCGAAGCCGGAGTTCTTAATCGCCGAACGCACCCGGTCGCGGCTTTCCCGAACGGCGGCATCGGGCAGGCCGACCGTGGCAAAGGTCTCCTCCTGCGTCTTTACGCCGGAAAAGTCGACCTCAACATCAATGATGTGCGCATCGATCCCGTACACCGCCGCTGACCGTGTTTTGAAGAGCATGTGTGCCTGATTCCGCCCTGGTCGCTGAATT
>CAXTBJ010000091.1:0-7453 GCA_964242585.1 uncultured Bryocella sp. | reverse complement strand
TGAAGCCCAAGAGTTGTCCCGAATTCGGACAGTACGTTCGACATGGCTGACCCAAAGGTGCGGCCAGTCTACCGCTCGCGTACGGCACGTCCCATACCACTTCCGCGCCGGGGAACCTACAATGAAAGGCATGGAGCCAGCCGCCCCACGATGAATACAAGCCTCTTTGAACTCTTCAAGATCGGCATCGGGCCTTCCAGCTCTCACACGGTAGGACCGATGCGGGCTGCGCTGGCCTTCGTGCATGGGCTGCGCCAAAAGGATCTACTGGATCGCACGGGCAGGGTGATCGTGGAGCTGTACGGCTCGCTGGCACTGACCGGGATTGGGCACGGGACGGACCGCGCCGTTCTGCTTGGATTAATGGGCGAAGCACCGGACACGGTCGATCCGGCGGGGGTCCAAGCACGGCTCGCAACCGTTCGCGCCGAGGGCCAGCTGCTGCTGCTGGAGCGGTGGCCGGTGCCGTTTCGTGAGGCATTGGATGTCGCTTTCCATCGCGACCGCATGTACCCTGACCCACAAACAGTGACACATCCTAACGGTTTGCGCTTTACGGCGCTGGATCGCGAGGACGCTGTGCTGGCGGAGGAGGTCTTTTACTCCGTCGGGGGCGGATTCATTGTCTCGGCCGTGGAGTTTGCGGCTCAGACTGATTCGCTAACGAGCGCGCGAACGGTGCCCTTTCCGTTCCGGTCGGCACACGATCTGCTGACGAGTGCCGCACGGCATGGCATCACGATTGCCGAATTGGTGCTGGCCAACGAGGTCGCCCTGCTGCCACAGCCGGGCATCGTACGGCCGGCAGCCGCAAACCCTACGGCCGTACAGGATGCGGCGAGCGATGTTGAGGGGCGCGTGCTTGCCCTGTGGACCGCCATGCGCGCCTGCATCGAGCGTGGGATCGCGACGGAAGGCACGCTGCCGGGCGGGCTGAATGTACGGCGTCGAGCCCCGGGCCTGGCACGCCGATTGGCACAGATGGACACCGGGGGCAAGCCGCGCGACCCGCTGGCCCCGCTCGACGCCGTGACCCTGGCGGCCATGGCGGTGAATGAGGAAAATGCGGCCGGTGGGCGCGTGGTAACGGCCCCGACCAATGGCGCGGCGGGCGTGCTGCCGGCCATCGCCTTCTACTTTTTGCACCATGCGGGCGCGGGTCTGACCGAGGCGGAGCGGCAGGCCGGGTTGCTGCGGCTTTTCTTCACCGCTGCCGCCATTGGAATTCTTTACAAGGAGAACGCCTCCATCTCCGGCGCGGAGGTGGGTTGCCAAGGCGAGGTGGGTGTGGCCTGCTCGATGGCCGCGGGGGGTCTGGTTGCCGCGCTGTTGCCGATGCCCGACCCCGCCCTGCCCCCAGGGCAGCGAACGGAAGAGGTAGTCGCGATCAATGCGCAGATCGAGCACGCCGCCGAGATCGCCATGGAACACAATCTCGGCATGACCTGCGATCCGATCGGCGGCCTGGTGCAGATCCCCTGCATCGAACGCAACGGCATGGGCGCGGTGAAGGCTGTGAATGCGGCTCGGTTGGCCATGAACGATCCGGGGGTCCACAAGGTGTCGCTCGATCAGGTGATCGAGACGATGTACCGGACGGGATTAGATATGCAATCGCGGTATAAGGAGACGAGTTTGGCAGGGTTGGCGTTGAATATCATCGAATGCTGAGCTTGTAGCCTCAGGTGCGTTGACCATACCCGTGGCTCGGATCTAGGCTGAGACGTATGACGATTCAGTTTGCCATCGAGCAGGAGCGGCAGTTGGAAGACCTTGCCACTGCCTCGGGCCAATCGCTCAACGCGCTTGTGTCGGAGGTCCTGACGACTTATCTTGACTCTCAAATTGAGTTGCTTGCTGAACTGACTCAGGCAAGGGCCGATCTGGCTGCTGGCTGGGTGTTTACCACCGAACAGGTTCGTAAGCAGATAGGAAAGCTGCTTGCTGCTTCGTGACTATAGTTTGGACACAAGGTGCGCAGGAAGACTTACAAATCATCTTCAGCCATATTGCTGCCGATAGCACCCGTGCCGCGTATAGAACCAACGAACGCATTCTTAAGATTGCTGAAAGCCTG
The DNA here is from genome assembly GCA_964242585.1 of uncultured Bryocella sp. Taxonomy (GTDB): domain Bacteria; phylum Acidobacteriota; class Terriglobia; order Terriglobales; family Acidobacteriaceae; genus Granulicella. The sequence goes on along the minus strand of CAXTBJ010000091.1, from coordinate 5,376 downwards.
GCCTTATCTCCTCTTCTGAGCCGCGCGTTGCCTCGTATCGCGCTTCGTGAACTGGTGGTCGATTCCACACCCTATACCCTTCGTTATAGCCTGGAAGGTGAGTACATTCTCATCACACGCGTGCGTCACGGCGCAATGAACGAGAGCAAGACGCGGTCATGACCCGACGCCGCTGGATTGCCGATACCTGGACCGATACCACCGCCAGCCTGACGGGCGATCAGGCGGTGCATCTGGCACGGGTGCTGCGTGCGGAGCCTGGACAGGTCTTTGATGTGCTGGCGGGTGGATTTCTGCGGCGGGCCGCAGTGCAAACCGTCTCCGAGCACGAGGTTGTCTTTGCGCTTGGCGAGGAGTTGGAGACCGACGCCGCCCTGCCCGTGCACATGCTGCTGGCGGTAATCAAGTTTGACCACTACGAGTGGGGGCTGGAGAAAGCGACCGAGCTGGGCGCGGCTCGGCTCACGCCCGTCCTTGCCCGGCGGACGGAAAAGCATCTGGGTTTGGCGGCGGGCAAACGGGTGGAGCGCTGGCGCAAGATCGTGCGCGAGGCCTCGCAGCAGTCGCGCCGCAGCGATGTACCGGAGGTGGACGCTCCCCTGCCCCTGAAGGCGGCGTTGGCGCTGGTGACGGCACCGCATAGGGTGCTGCTCGCCGAGACCGAGCAGGAGCATACCCTGGCAGCGGCCCTGGCGGCCCGCAGAGCGCAGACGGATTTGGGGCACAGCCGGGAGCTGGCGCTGGCGATCGGGCCGGAGGGGGGCTGGGCGCCGGAGGAATTCACGCTCTTCGAGGCGCAGGCATGGAAGCGGGTCACGCTGGGGCCGCGGGTGCTGCGGGCGGAGACGGCGGCTGTGGCTGGTTTAGCCATCTGCTCGGCCCTGCTTTAAGCAACTCTTTGTCGAGAAGTCTTTCCTGTCGCGGGCCTCACGATTTGTCCTTTCAGTGATTGCAGACCGCATGGAGAATAGGCAGAAGCAGGAGACAACCGCAAATTCCCTGCGGGAGTGACGACAAGGAGAGGAAAAACAGGACGCCCTGAATGGCTGAAGCTGGAGACTAGCTGAACATCTCCTTCACCTTGTTGAACAGGCCGCGCGACTGCGGAGCGTTGTCGATGTTCATGGTGTCGGCCAGTTGCTCCATCAGCTCGCGTTGCTGGCGGTTGAGCTTGCCCGGGGTTTGCACGCGTATCTCGACGATCAGGTCGCCTTTACCGTGTGCGTTCAGGTGGGGAACGCCCTTGCCGCGCAGACGGAACTCGCGGCCGCTCTGCGTACCTTCCGGAACCTTGATGGTATCGGTGCCTTCAAGCGTCTTGATCTCGAGCTCCGTGCCGAGCGCCGCCTGCGGGAAGCTGATCGGCATGACACAGTGGATGTCGTCGCCGTCGCGCTCAAAAAAGGCGTGCGATTTAACGGCCAGCACCACATAAAGATCGCCGCCGGGACCGCCGAAGCGTCCGGCATCGCCCTCGCCGCCGTAGCGGATGCGCGTGTCGGACTCCACGCCGGCAGGCACCTTAACGAGTAGGGTGTGCTCTTTTTGTACGCGTGTGTCGCCGCCGCAGGTGCGGCACGGGTTACGGATTACCTGGCCGGTGCCGGAGCAGACCGGGCAGGTGCGCGCCACGGAGAAGAAGCCCTGCTGCGTGCGGACCTGGCCGCGGCCCTGGCACTGCTGGCAGGTTTCAGGCTGCTTCCCGCCCTCGGAACCGGAGCCCTGGCAGACCTCGCAGGCCTCCATGCGCTTGATTTTGATCTCGCGTTCGACGCCGAAGACCGCCTCTTCGAAGCTGAGGCTCATGTCGAACTTGAGATCGCGGCCGCGCTGGGCGCGCGAGGCCCTGCCGCCGCCGCGCTGACCGCCCATATTGAACATCTCGCCGAAGAGGTCACCGAAGATGTCGCCCAGATCGCCCTGTTGAAAGCCGCCCGCGCCGAAGGGGCTGCCACCGGCAAACGGACTGCCCGCCCCGCCCACTGCCTGGTGACCGAAGCGGTCATAGGCCGCCCGCTTTTCCGGATCGCTCAGGATCGCGTAGGCCTCGGAGCACTCCTTGAATTTCTCCTCGGCCTGCGGATTGTTGGGGTTGCGGTCGGGATGGTACTGCATCGCGAGTTTGCGGTAAGCGGTCTTGATCTCACCGTCGCTCGCCGTTCGCTCGACGCTCAGTACCTCGTAGTAGTCCCTCTTCATCGCTGCCGTTGCCATCGCCGCCTTCTCGTCTCGGGTCGTCTGCTGGTTCGCTTACGTGATTTTCGCTGAAATGGTCCGGTTTCGCCTAGGCGTTGCGCTGAGCCGCATTGGTGGCGATCTTTACCAGGGCCGGACGGAGGAGCTTGTCGCGCAGCTTGTAGCCGCGGCGAATCTCCTCGATTACCTGATGGTCGGGGTACTCGGGTGTTTCGACGCTGCCCAACGCCTCATGCACATGCGGATCGAACTGCACCCCCACGGTCTCCACGGGCTGTACATTCAGATTACGCAGAGCCTCGTCCATCTGCTTGACGATGAGCTCCACCCCGGCGCGCAGCTGTTCAACCGAACCCTGCGCCTTCAAAGCCAGCGCAAAGTTGTCTAAAACGCCCAGGAACGGCTCAATAGCGGACTGCGTCGCGTAGTCGCGGGCGTCCTGTTTTTCCTTGACCTCGCGCTTGCGGGCGTTGTCGAACTCGGCCTGCAGACGCGCCAGACGCTCCTTGGCCATGTCCCGCTCGCCACGGATCTGTTCCAGCTCCGCATGCATATGCCCGGATTCCATAGACTCGCGGGCCGCGGCCTCGTGCCCCGTCTCGGGATCGATCACCGATACACCTTCCCCACCGTCAGTATGGGCATCCGCCGTACCCATTGCGTCTCTATCCATCTCCGCTTCCTCCGTGGATCGTTCACTTTCATTGTTGCCCATCCGCGCCCAACGCGCGAAACGGTCGGCGAATCCTTGTTTCTCTTCCGTCATCCTGTGCCCTCGACGCCTGCATTGCGCGTTGCAGGCCGGCTGTGAGTTCCGTTGCCGCACAAGCTGCGCCGCATAAGCTGCATAGATGATGATCTTAGCCCCGGAGACTCACCTCCCGAGACTCGCCTCCAGCCCCTCACCGGTATTTCAGGTACGTCCCCATCTCAGGACCCATCCTCGCTGCCCAATGTGCGGTCAAACAGGCCGGCGACATAACGTACGGCGCCCATGGTGGCGCCGTAGTCCATGCGCGTGGGGCCTAGAACGCCCACGGCACCCAAGGTTTCGCCTGCACGGCGGGCGGGCGCGGCAACCAGGACCAGGCCGGCGAGCTCCGGGGCCTGCTCCTCGAGCTCAAAGATGACACGAACGCTCTCCTGCCGGGCGTCGATGTAAGCGGCCAGCAATGAGGCGACGCGCTGTTTGGCTTCGAGGGCGACCAGGAGCTGGCGCAGGCGCTCGCGGTCCTCGCCCCAGCCGCTGCCGCCGCCGAGCAGGTTCGACACACCTTCAATGAAAACGGTCCGTTCGCCTTCCTGCGCGGCAGACGGCAGCACGGCACCGGTCCAGAGCCGTTCGGCGGCCTCCATCATGCGCAGGTAGGCGGTGCGTTCGTGCTCGATGCGGCGCAGCAACTCGGCGCGGACGCGCTCCAGCTGCCAGCCGCGAAAGTGTTCATTCAAAAAGTTGGCGGCGGTCTCCAGCTGCGAGGTGGGAAAATCCTCCGTAACCGCGAGGACCCGATCCCGCACCGTGCCGCTGCGCCCGACGACAACCGCCAGCACGCGATGTTCGGCGAGACGGGTAAAGTGCACATGTTCCAGGGTGTCGGTGGCGGCCAGGGCGCCGATGGCGACACCGATACCGCTTGAAAGCGCGGCGAGCACCCCGGAGGTGCGTGCCAGCATGGCCTGCGTGCCGGCCACGCCGGCCAGCTGGGAATCGATGCTGATCCGGATCTCCGGCCCAAGGCGGAGCAGGTCGCCCGCAAGTCCGGAGGCTCCGAACGCGGTACGCCCATGCAGTGCCTGGACGTAGAGGCGGAAGGCCTGCGCGGAGGGGATGCGGCCGGCGGAGGTGTGCGGCTGCTCCAGAAGGCCGCCATCGCTGAGCTGGGCCATCTCATTGCGCACGGTGGCGGAGCTTACGGCTGCGCCGTCGGCGGCCAGGGTGCGTGCAATCGCCCCGGAGCTTACCGGCTCTCCGGTGGCGATGTAACTTTCCACGACCGCCGTAAGGATCTGCCGCTGCCGTGCTGTGACGCCCGAGGCCATACCGCCCATATCAGCATATTAGCCGGGACTGGAGCTTGCGATGGACACGGACGCGGATTCATGTTGCTGCCCGTTCCCAATTTGGGACAGAGAGGCCGGCGCTCTAGCTGATCTCCAGCATTCCTTCATCGCGGGCGTCGACCTCCTGGGCACGCGCTGCGACTTTGCGGGCCAGGGCGGTGAACTCGCGGCCCCGCTCCGTTTCTTCGCCGGCCAAGGCGGCGGGCAGGCCGCGGTCGCCGCCCTCGCGTACCAGGGGGTCCATGTCGATGGAGCCGAGAAACTCGAGACCATACTGCCGAGCCGTACTTTCCGTGCCTCCCGCGCCGAACACGTCGATCACCGTGCCGTCGGGTAGGGTCATCTGGCTCATGTTCTCAATCAGACCCAGCACATCGACATTCACCTGATGAAACATCTCAAGCGCCTTGCGAGCGTCCTGCAGGGCCACGCCGGAGCCGGTGGAAACCACCACCGCGCCGCTCAGGGGCACTGTTTGGACGAGCGAGATCACGACATCGCCCGTGCCCGGCGGCAGATCAATGAGCAGAAAATCGAGCTCGCCCCAGGCGACCTGCTGCAGGAACTGGCGGATGATACCGTGCAGCATCGGACCGCGCATCATCATGGGTTTGTCGCCGGGCGAAAGCAGGCCGATGGAGATAAATTTGATTCCGTGCGCCACCACCGGCTCGATCCGGTTGCCTTCGAGCACCTCCGGCTGGCGTGTGCGGCCCAGCATGGTCGGGACGTTGGGACCGTAGATGTCGGCGTCGATCAGGCCGACGCGGTAGCCCAGTTTTTGAAGGGCGATGGCCAGGTTGACGCTGACCGTGGTCTTGCCGACGCCGCCCTTACCCGAGCCCACCGCAACGATGTGCGCGATACCCGGTAACGCCTGCGGCACCGGTCCCTGCCCGGGTGCTCCTGCTCCCATGTGTCCCATTGTTGCCCCGTTCTCCGCCCTGATGTTCTCCGGCCTGATGCCGCGTAGGCCAAACTTCAGCTGTTTCTGTCTGATGCACCGCAGCCTGGGGGCCCAATCCCTAATCTCTATACCCTGATCGCTGTGCCCTGTGCCCTGAGCCCTGTGCCCTGTGCCCTGAGCCCTGTGCCCTAGTCCCTGTGCCCTAGTCCTGT
>CAXTBJ010000090.1:0-13212 GCA_964242585.1 uncultured Bryocella sp. | reverse complement strand
TAGTGCCGTCGCAGCGCTCGAGAGAACCGCTCAGGAAACCGGAATGTAGCTGAAACTATCATTACGCCATGGCCGCATCGCAACTCCGCACCCGCAAGCCGCCCTACGACACCGCGGAGGCACTCCGCGCACTTCGGGAGGCTGATCCGAGGCTGGGCAAGCTGATCGACCGCGCCGGGCCCTTCACGCTTCGGCTGCCGGCGCAGCAGTCGCCCTTTGAGGCCCTGTTGCGGGCCATCCTGTACCAGCAATTACATGGCAAAGCTGCTGCGGCAATCCATCACAAACTCCTGACGGGCTTTGAACCCGTCCCGGGTACGGAAGGCACGGTGCCCGGCGCCGGTGCCCCGCACCCCTCCGCGCAGCAGTTTCTGGACTGCCCCAACGAGCAGCTGCGCGAGGCCGGGCTGTCGCGCAACAAGGCCCTGGCGATCCGTGATCTGGCAGCGAAGAGCGTCGACGGCACGGTGCCCTCGCTGGCCCGCATCCGCCGCATGAGCGACGAAGACATCGTCGAACACCTCACGCGGGTGCGCGGCATCGGTCGCTGGACGGTAGAAATGTTTTTGATGTTCCGCCTGGGTCGGCCGGACGTGCTGCCGACAGGCGATTACGGCGTGCGTAAAGGTTTCGCCCTCACCTTTCAAGGCCTCAAGGCAGAGGCCAAGGTGACGCCCGACCTGCTCGCCGCGCCCGCCGTCATGGAGCGCCGCGCCAAACGCTGGGTCCCGTGGCGCTCGGTCGCCAGTTGGTATCTGTGGCGCGCCTGCGACCTCGCCGCGGGTAAACCGGTGCAACCGGAATGACTTGATCCAAAGCTCCCTTTACGCTCCCATAGCTTTCTTTGCCGATCGCGTGACGGCGAGTTCAAGCGTCCGGCAATCCCCTTCCGAGTGAAAATGCCGCAAACGGTACACCCATCCAGGCTCGGGGAATGCCACGGTCGTGCGCGTCCCGCTACCATGGGGATATGTCGTCTTTGCCCCAGGCTCTTGTTCCCGACATCACCGGTCCCCCAACAGCCGCGGCTTCACGGCGTTTCGTCTGCGTTCACGGCCACTTTTATCAGCCGCCCCGGGAAAATCCCTGGCTGGAGACCGTCGAGATGCAGGAGTCCGCCAGCCCCTTTCACGACTGGAATGAGCGCATCACGGCCGAGTGCTATGCCCCCAACGGAGCCTCCCGGATCACCAACAAGGAAGGCCAGATCACGCGTATTCTGAACAACTACGCGCGCATGAGCTACAACTTTGGTCCCACCCTGCTGAGTTGGCTGGAGGCGTTTGCCCCGCGCGCCTACCGTACGATTCTGGACGCCGACCGGGATAGTCAGCGGCGGTACGGCGGACACGGCTCCGCATTGGCGCAGGTGTACAACCACATCATCATGCCGCTCGCCTCCGAGCGCGATGCACGCACGCAGATCCGCTGGGGAATCGCCGACTTCCAAAGCCGCTTCGGCCGCAAACCCGAGGGCATGTGGCTGGCCGAAACCGCGGTCTCCCGCGCCGTGCTCGACCTGATGGCGCAGGAGGGCATCCAGTTCACCGTGCTGGCCCCGCACCAGTGCGCGCGCGTGCGCCGACTGCCGGCCCCCATGGCCGCCGCACCCGGGCGGGCGAGCCTGAAGGACGACACGCTGCACACCGCGCTGGAGCGCCTGATGCGCGAAACGGTATCGCAGGCCCCGGACCGGATTTCGGACCAGGCCTCGGATCGAATTCCGAACCGAATTCCAAACCGACCTCCGAGCCAGGCCGTACACCAGGTCTCGCCCGCGGCCGCGGAGGGCGTCGCGACGAAGGCACGGGAGGAGCTTGCAAGATGCGGCGGATCTCTTGAACCCTGGACCGAGACCTCCAACGCCGGCGTGGACCCGACACACCCATACCGGGTGTCGCTGGACGGGGGTCGTTCCATTGCTGTCTTTTTTTACGATGGCCCATCCTCCCGAGCCATCGCCTTTGAAGGGCTGCTCAACTCCGGAGAGGAGTTCGGCAGACGCATTCTCAGCAGCCTGCGCACGCAGGGCGAAGGCGAACCGCAGCTGGCGCATGTGGCCACGGATGGTGAAAGCTATGGCCACCACCATCGCCATGGCGAGATGGCCCTGAGCTACGCCATGCAGTGGATCGAAACCAACGGTCTCGCGCAGCCGACGATTTACGGTGAGTTTCTGGAAAAATTCCCACCCCGCTGGGAAGCCGAGGTGGTGGACGACAGCTCCTGGAGCTGCGTGCACGGCGTGGAGCGCTGGCGTGCGGACTGCGGCTGCAACGGCGGCAAGCCGGGCTGGAACCAGGCCTGGCGCGCACCCTTGCGGCGGGCTCTGGACCTGCTGCGGGACCGCACCGCACCCCTGGCGGAAATGGTTGCCGAACCGCTGTTACACGATCTGTGGGCTGCCCGCGATGCCTACATCGAGGTGGTTCTGGATCGCCGGCCGGCGTCCGTTGAGCGCTTCTTCGCGGCGCACAGCAGACGGCCGCTCACCGCGGCTGAACGCGTTACGGCACTGGAGCTGCTCGAGATGGAGCGCCACACGCAGCTGATGTATACCAGCTGCGGCTGGTTCTTCGATGACATCTCCGGCATAGAAACGGTGCAGATCATCGCCTATGCGGGCCGTGTACTGCAGCTGGCGGCCAAGCTCTTCGGCGAGGCGGGCACGGCGCTCGAAACCGAATTTGTCGCCATTCTGGCAGAGGCAAAGAGCAATATGCCGGAGACGGGAGACGGTGCGGCCGTATACCGGAAATGGGTCAAGAATGCACGGCTCGATCTGGAGCATGTGGGTGCCCATTATGCGATCTCGTCCATGTTTCGCTCCTACCCGAAGATCGGCCAGATCTTCTGCTTCGATGTGCAGCGCCACAGCTATGACGTGCTTACCTCCGGCAGCGGCCGCGTGGCGCTGGGGCGCGCACGCCTGAAGTCGCAGATCACCGAAGAGACGGAAGAGATCTGCTTCGCGGTGCTGCACCTGGGCGATCAGAACCTGTCCGCCGCGGTGCGGCGCTTCGCTCCCGGTGATCTTCCCGCCTGGCAGCGTTTCAGCGAGGGTGCCGGGATCGCCATTCGGCGGGCGAATTTACCTGAATTGATTCGCCTGATCGACGGCTTCTTCGGCTCGACGGTGTATTCGCTCAGTTCGCTGTTTGCCGATGAGCAGCAGCGCATCCTGAAGAGCATTCTGAACCAGACCCTTGCGGAGGTGGAAGGTTCCCTGATGCGCATTTATGAGGAGCATGCGACGCTGCTGCATTTTCTGGGCGAATCCAACGTGCCCGCGCCGCCGGCACTTGCGCTCACGGCCGGTTTCGCCATCAACGCCAGCCTGCGCCATGCGCTCGATGCGGACAGCTACGATGCGTCGGAGATTGCACGTCTGCTGCGCCGCGCCGAGATGGATAACGTCACGCTCGATACCGCCATGCTGAGCTACGCCGCCGACACACGCATGAAGCGCGCCATGATCGCCGTCGAGATGGCGGCCGGCAGCCAGAAGATGGGCGTTCTGGCCGACGCGGTGGCGATCGCGGAGAGCCTGCGTACGCTGCCCGCGCCGTCCAACCTGTGGCAGGCGCAGAACATCTGGAATGATCTGCTACGGCAGCCGGAGAGCCGCTACTGGAGCCGCGAATGGCAGGAGGGATTTGAAAGACTCGGCACGGCGCTGAAGATCAGCGTGAAGGATCTGGCGGCCAATGACAACGTTGTCCTTGTGTGAGGCATGTTCTCTTTGCACGCGGACGCGTGGCCGATGAATGGAGGCAACGCATGGCGGCAGGGATGACCGGCACCTCGATCCGCCCATCGCACGAGGCCGGCCTGGCGCTGCTGGAGCGGGCCGTTGCCCCGGCCGGCAGCGCCCTGCCGCCGGTGCGGCTGCTCGTGGTGCTGGCGCATCCGGATGACGAGGTGCTCGCCTTGGGCGCGCGCCTGGAGCGTCTCGCCGAGTCCCGCATTCTTACGCTGACTGACGGTGCACCGCGCGATGGCGCGGACGCTCGCCGGCACGGCTTCCCTTCGCTGGCAGCTTACCGAGCCGGTCGAGAGGCCGAGCTCGTCGCGGCGCTGGCCCATGCGGGGCTGCCCGCTTCCCTTGCAGCGCCCTTCCCCTCGATTCCGGCCGTGGCGGATCAGGAAGCCTCACGGAATCTGGTGCGCCTGACCCGGGGGATCGGCGCGGTGCTGGCGACGTTTGCACCGGAGGTGGTGCTGACCCACCCCTACGAGGGCGGTCACCCCGATCACGATGCCTGCGCCTTCGCCGTGCACACGGCCCTTTATCTCCGCACCGGTATGCTGGAGACCCATCCCCCCGCACCCCTGCTGATCGAGGCGCCGTTCTACCATGCGGACGGCCATGGCGGTATGCGAACCGGTGCATTTCTGGACCGTCCGGGAGCGGAGCGTTGGCCTGCGGTTACCTTCACGCTCTCCCCTGAGGAGCAGGCCAACAAGCAGGCCAGGCTGGCCTGCTTTCCGAGCCAGGCGGAGACGTTATGCCAGTTCGGCAGGGAGCGCGAGCTGTTCCGGATCGCTCCCCGGTATTGCTTCACCCAACCGCCGCACGATGGAAGGCTCTTCTACGAATTCTTTTCCTGGGGCATGACCGGAGAGCGCTTCCGCGACCTCGCGAACGAGGCGCAGCACCAGCTTTTCGACACGAACGGAGCCGTCGCGACCACACGGAGAATGGATCTTCCGGCATGAAGGACCCGATCCGTTCAATCGAGCAAAGCACCGCCCCCGTTGCCGCGAGCAGCGGCGCGCCGACGATCCTGAGCATCGGGTTCCCGTTCGCGGTGGTGGGCGAAACGGCGGTGGGCGGGGCGGAGGTCGTGCTTTCAGAGATCGAAGCCGCGCTGCCCGGGATGGGGTTTCGTTCCGTGGTAGTGGCGCGCGCCGGCTCGCAGCCCCGGGGCACCCTGTACGCCACGGAGGTTGCCCCGGGCGAGATCGACGACAGCCTCCGCGCGGAGGTGGAAGCGGCTCACCAGACCAACATCGACCGCGCTCTCGCCGAACACCCCATCGCACTCGTACATATGCATGGCCTCGACTTCGGACGCTATCGCCTGCCGGTCGGCCTGCCGGTCGTCGTGACGTTGCACCTGCCCCCGAACTGGTACCCGGAGACCGTTTGGGATGTCCCCGCGAATTACTCCCTCGTCTGCGTGTCGGCAACGCAGCGCCAGACGGTCCCCCTGCACGCACGCGACCGGGTGCAGGTCATCTCAAACGGCGTTCCCCTGCCGGAGCGCGGCAGCCTGCGGCCCGGAGGCCGTTATGCGCTGATGCTGTCCCGCATCTGTCCGGAGAAGAACCTCCATGCCGGCTTCGACGCGGCTGGCCTGGCCGGTCTGCCCGCGCTGCTGGCAGGTGAGGTCTTCCCCTACCGCGACCATCTCCGCTACTTCGCGGAAGAGATTCAGCCGAGACTCACGGCACCCGCCACGGGCCACATGCACCGCAACCGCAATGAAACCAGCGCCCCGGATGCACGTTTTCTCGGCCCTGTGACCGGCGTGGCCAAGGCCCGGCTGCTGAGCCGCGCCGCCTGCCTGCTGCTGCCCTCTCTGGCGCCCGAAACAAGCTCGCTGGTGGCCATGGAGGCGCTCGCCGCGGGTGTGCCGGTGGTCGCGGTGGCCTCGGGAGCGGTGCCGGAGATCGTCGAGTCTGGCCGCACAGGGCTACTCGTGCCACCGGCAGGCGACATCACCGGGAATCTCGCTGCGGCGCTGCGCCAGGTGCCTTCGCTCAGCCGCGACCTATGCCGCGAAGCCGCCGAAGCGCGCTTCTCGCTCGCGGACATGCTGAAGGCCTATGCCGCTCTGTATCGGCAGCTGGCTCTCCCGGACCCGAAACCCCTGGTAGACCCATCGCGGCAACCGACAGCGCCCGATGCGGCCAAGTTGGCTCCTTCGGCGGTTCTTTTCCCTGCGGTGCACCTGGTGACCTCAGTTGTTAGAAGTCTACCGGCTCTGGAGGCGCTTGCAATCGACTGGGCCGGGCTTTGGGCAGCCGACCCGGCCGCCACGCCGTTCCAACATCCTGCCTGGCTGCTGCCCTGGGCGCGCCAGTTCGGCCCGGATGGCGCCGTACAGGCCGTCATGCAGCGTGACGAGCAGGGTCCTCTGCTGGGCCTGCTGCCACTCTTCCTCTACACGGAGACCGCGACCCACAACCGCAAGCTGCTGCTGCTCGGCACCGGCACAACGGACTATCTGGGTGGCATCTTCCACCCCTCAGCTGCCGGCTCGGCCGGTGCCGCGGCGCTCCGGTTCGTCATGGAGCGTATGCCGGACTGGGACAGCCTCGATTTTCTGCAGCTGCCTGGCGGTTCCCCGCTGCTGGCCGCCTCCGCGGATCTGCCCGGCATGAAGCGGGGTCCCGCCGAGCCCTGCGCTGCCGTTGACGCGGACCGGCCACTGCCGGCCAAGGTCGGAGCCAATGTGCGGCGTTACCGTCGGCGCGCGGAGGCACGCGGCGCTCTCACTTGCACGGTGGCCGCTACAGCTGAGGAGGCCGCGGCGAGCTTCGATTCGCTCGTCCTGCTGCACCGGGAGCGCTGGCAGGCGAGCGACGAGCCCGGCGTGCTCGAGGACCCCCGCGTGCGCAAACACCATCGCGAAGCCCTGCCCGCCCTGCTCTCGGCGGGGCTGCTCCGCCTGTTCCGCCTCGCGTGCGGACCGGACACGCTGGCCATTTTGTACGCCCTGGCCGACCCGCCGCAGCGCCCGCGGCGGCGGCTGTACCTTTACCTGATCGGGATCAATGTGCACTGCGGCGAGCTCAGCCCCGGCACCCTGATCCTGCATGAGGTGTGGGCGTACGCGCGGCGGGAGGGTTTTGCCCACGTCGACCTGCTGCGCGGCGGCGAAACCTACAAGCACCTGTGGGGCGCTGTGCCCGAAACGACCTTTGCCCTCCATACAGAATTTTTGGCTGATCGGGAGCAAATTCTTTATCAGAGCCAAGAACCTGCCCTTCCACGGAAGCCGTGATGCATGAGCACGGGGTGTAGGTCTAGCGCCGGCGGCGGCGATCCGGCAGCTGCACAGGATGGTGGCGTTTGCGGTTTTTGGGAGGCTCCTCCTCGGGAGCAACGGCAGCTTCGTGCACCTTGCCGGCCATCACCTCGCGCATGGCCAGCACCACGGCATCGTGCACCTCTTCGCGAAAGGCATCGCGCACGGTCTGAGCGACCGCTTCAGGCTCAAAGGTGAGTGCCTGGCTGGGGTCGATCAGCTTGTCCAGCAGCTCTTCCACGACCGGTTTCATGTGGATCTGCCGAGCCAATACCTTGGCGACCTTTTTGGCCGGGGCGTCCAAGGCCGCGGTGAGCAGATCGCTGGAGAATGCGGGCGAGGCCATCGCCCAATCCTTTTCGAACGTGGCGGTCATCAGCTTTACCGCCTTGGGATCGCTGAAGACGACCCCCACCTCGCGCCGCGCTCCGAGCTCCAGCCGGCGCATGCTCATGCTGCCCAGAAAGGCCTCGCGCCCGTCGCGCACCATGCCGCGCACATGCAGTCGCATGGAGGCGATGCGCACCGCCAGGGCCGCATTCTTCACGGGCGCACGGCTGATGACGCGCACATCCACCCCGGCCGAGACCTTGTCGTTCAGCAGTCGGATGAACTCCGGGTCCGACAGCTTCATCTCATAGAGGAGCAGCTGCTTCTTCGCCCCGGAGATAAAGGTTTTCAGCCGTTGTCTGGCATTCACCGGACTCACGACAAGATTTTGATTTTCGGAGACATAGGGGATGCGCTTCACGTCGCACTCGAACAGCCGCTGCGCCTCGCGCACCACCTCGGGATCGCGCACGGCAGCCGCGAACGAGCGGCTCAGGGTAATGTCCATGTGCGTGTAATTGAAGGCCAGCAGAAACAGCTCTTTGCCGTCCACAATGAACATCTTGCCGTGATAACGCACCAGGTCATCGGCCGTACGGGCCACGGTGATGCCCTGTTCCAAGAGGCGCATCTCAAAGCGTCGCAGATACTTTTCGCCGCCGTGGTTGGTATGCGCGATCAGCGCGGTGACCGCGACGCCGCGGTGCGCCGCCTCCACCAGCGCCCGTTCAATTTCGGCGCGATCGAAGCGGAAGATGAGAATCTGGATGCTTTTCTTTGCGCCGTTGAGCGCGTCGACTAGGGGCTGAATGCCGGCTTCCGGCTGAACGAGGAGTCTCACAAGGCCCTTCTGCCTCTCGGCACAGCATGTGCCGAGAAAGATGCGGACCGCGGTTGCCGAGATGTTTTGTCCCATTTCGGGACACCCTGGCGAAGACTCCCCAACTGCGGAGCACCCGTCATCCCACTCCGGCATCCAAAGAAAGGAAGGCCTCTGGTTCACCCCCTGTACGGAGATGCTGATGTTACGCCGTTTCTGCCTTGCTGCCGCCCTTTCGATGACGTGCACCTGCGTTTCCGCATCGCGCCTTGTCGCGCAGGACGCCGGAAGCGCCCCGCAGGGCAAACCCGGACACGCGAGCGAGAAGGATCACTCTCTCGCCAAATCACAGATCAAAAACCCTGTGATTTGGCAGGACCCGGGCAATGTCGCCGGCAAGAACCTGCTCTACGGCCGCGGTGGCGACGACCACCAACCCAAGGCGCCGTTCACCTTCATCAACGAAGACCGTAACGGTACCAACCCCAAGTTCGACGCGCGCGACGCGGACGGCAAGAAGTGGCGGGTCAAACTGGGCGTGGAAGCACGGCCGGAGGTCACCGCCTCGCGCCTGCTGTGGGCGGTCGGCTACTTCGCGGATGAAGACTACCTGCTGCCCACGGCCACGGTCACGAACCTCCACATGGGCCGGGGCACCGGCCTGATCCACGGCGACGCGATCACGGAGGCCCGCTTCGATCGCAAGCCAAAGGGCGAGAACAAGGTCGCCGACTGGCGTTGGAAGTCCAATCCCTTCACCGGCACGCGCGAGTTCAACGGCCTGCGCGTGATGATGGCCGTACTGAACAACTGGGATCTGAAGGACGTGAACAACGCGGTCTACAGCGACGATAAACAGGACCGGCAGATCTTTATGGTGCACGATATCGGCGCCACCTTCGGCTCCAACGACGAGCACCGCACGCATGACACGGATAAAGCCAATCTAAAGAGCTACACGGATTCAAAGTTCATCGTGAAGAACGAGGACGGCAAGGTGACCTTCGGCACACCGGCCTTTCCGGCCAAGTTTCTCTACGACGAGGGGCCCGTGCTGGTGGGGGAGGCCTTCCGGCGCTCGGCGCTCGACTGGATCGGGCACGACATTCCCGTCGCCGATGCACGCTGGATCGGCGGTCTGCTGGGACAGCTGACGCACGCGCAACTGGAGGACGCCTTCCGGGCGGGCGACTTCCAGGACAGCGAACGCGAGGCCTTCATCAAAATTGTGGAGGACCGCATCGACGCCCTCAAGGCCCTGTAATCTGTCGGCACAGGGTGCCCGTGTAGCAGAAGCGGACACGGCGACCCTCCGGCTACAGCCCTCGTGCGGTTCCCCTCAACCAAGGTGCCATGTCTCTGCCGAGCGAGAACCCGTACTGTTGGTGCGGAGGCAACAGCACCATGTTCTCGATCAGCGACAGTCTGCTTCTCATGCTGGTAGGCCTGCTCAACTTCTTCGGTGCCGTTCTGCTAGCCCGTATCCGCGCCAGGGATGAGACCGTTCCCCTGCCTGTATTGGCGGCTGCACCTCCCCGAGTCGAAACAGCGCGCGGATGAGGGGCTCGCGCCATTCCCCGGTGTAGCACAATGGTGGTGCGCCCCACCGATAGAGGACGCCAAGCGACCTTAGCGGTGCGCCCGCCGGGAGATGTTTTGCATGACGCCTGAAGAGTTTCGCGAGCATGGTCACCGGCTCATCGACTGGTTGGCCGACTATCACCAAAACCTCGCAGATCGTCCCGTGATGAGCGCCTCCCAGCCGGGCGAGATCGCGGCGCAGCTGCCGGCCTCGCCTCCCACGGAGCCGGAGCCCTTCGCGGACGTGATCGCCGACCTGGACCGCATCGTCGTGCCCGGGCTTTCCCTCTGGCAACATCCTCGATTTTTCGGCTATTTCCCTTCGAACGCCCTGCCCGCCGGCATCCTGGGCGACCTGCTCAGCACGGGTCTGGGGGTGCTTGGGCTCTCCTGGCAATCGGGTCCCGCCATCACGGAGATCGAGACGGTGGTGCTGGACTGGGTGCGGCAGATGACCGGCCTTTCCGCTGCCTGGCACGGCGTCATCCAGGACACCGCGTCCACCAGCACGCTGGTGGCGCTGATCACGGCGCGCGAGCGCAAAACGGGCTACGCCCTCACCCGCGGCGGGCTGCAGGCCCAGCCGCGGCCGCTGATTATCTACGTCTCCGCCCAGGCGCACAGTTCGGTGGACAAGGCCGCGCTGCTGGCCGGCTTCGGCCGCGACAACCTGCGCCTGGTGCCGTGCGACGAGCGCTACGCCATGCGCGCCGACGCGCTGGAAGCGTTAATACAGCAGGATCTGGCCGCCGGCATGGTGCCCTGCGCCATCGTGGGGACCACGGGCACCACAGCCACCACCGCGATCGATCCCGTGGGGGCCCTTGCCGCGATTGCCGAGCGGTACGGGCTGTGGCTCCATGTGGACTGCGCCATGGCCGGCAGCGCCATGATTCTGCCGGAGTGCCGTTGGATGTGGGAGGGGATCGAGGGCGCGGACAGTCTGGTGATCAACGCGCACAAGTGGCTGGGCGCGCCCTTCGACTGCTCGCTTTACTACGTCCGCGACCCGGAGCACCTGGTGCGCGTGATGTCCACCAATCCAAGTTTTCTGCAGTCCTCCGCCGACGGAAAGGTGCGGAATCTTCGCGACTGGGGCATTCCGCTGGGGCGGCGCTTCCGCGCGCTCAAGCTCTGGTTCCTGATTCGCGAGCAGGGCGTCGCCGGTCTGCAGGCACGGCTGCGGCGCGATATGGCGAACGCCCGCTGGCTGGCCGAGGAGGCCGCGGCCACGCCGCACTGGCGCGTGATGGCCCCGGTTGTGCTGCAGACCGTTTGCCTGCTGCATGAACCGTGCGGACCGGATGACGTCCACAGCCTAGATGCTCATAGCCTGGACAAACATACAAAGGCATGGGCCGAGGCCGTGAACCAGTCCGGCGCGGCTTACCTGACCCCGGCGACACTGGACGGGCACTGGATGGTGCGCGTCTCGGTGGGTTCGTTGAATACGGAGGCGGAGGATGTCGCGGCGGTCTGGGCCATCATTCGCCGCACGGCCGAAACCCTGGCGCGCCAGGTGCCTGAGCTCGCTGTTACCGGCGGATGAGAGTCGTTTTGAGAATCGCCGACGTTCACTCGCCGTGAGTGTCATTTTGCGGCTATTTCGACCCGGCGGCGTCGCAGACGATGGCGAGGCGGTGTTGCACGGGGTCGTTGACGTAGGAGCAGCGCCAGTCCTTGCCCGCGGTGATGGCGGTTTTGCCATCCTGAAAGTGCATGACGTCGACGCGTCCATCGCCGTTCTGGGCCGAGCCGTTGAAAAAGGTCACCTGCGAGCTGGAATACTCGTCCGACCGGGCGGCATCCCGCAGTTGCGGTATCTCGGCGGAGGCGGTTTCAACCGGCGCCGAGGGTGGGGGAGGGGTGGCGCGTTTGGCTGCCTGGTGCGGCAGGATGAGCAGGGTGAGGATGAGGGGAATCACGGGGCCTCCCGGAGTTCGTGAAAAGTCTACCTGCGGCGCTGACCCGATTGGGGGCCTGTTTTCAGGAGAAACTACGCCCTTTGGGGGATTGCCGGGCTCCCTCCCTGTTGGGGATGTCTCGGGTGTTAATGCTTGAGGGTCCCCCCCCACCCCCGTACTTTTGCTCAAAGTCTTCAGTTGAAGGGACTTATAGCGATTCCCGAGGGTGTAGAGAACAGGCAAAAGCAAGAACAACCGCAGATTCCCTTCGGGAATGACAACAAAGGGCGAAATGGGAAAGCGGGGCTGGTTTCTTTCATCTTATCGCTTTGCGTGAGGGAATGTGCACTGCCGCTACCGTGTCGTCGCTGGCTGCGATTGGCCCGGATGCCGAGTTCGCACCCCGCGGTGCCCCAATCGCATCCATACCTGTGAGCTATGAGCGATCTCCATGATGTGTTAGTGATCGGCGCGGGGCCCACCGGCCTTGCCTGTGCCATCGACGCCCAGAACGAAGGACTCGACGTGCTTCTCGTGGACAAGGGCTGCCTGACGAACTCGCTCTTCCACTACCCGGCGCATATGACCTTTTTCACGACGCCGGAGCTGCTCGAGATCGGCAATATGCCGTTTTCGTCACCGAACCAGAAGCCGACCCGGGCGGAGGCGCTGGAGTACTACCGCAAGGTCGCCAATCACTACCATCTGGACGTGCGGCAGTACGAGCGTGTGGACAAGGTGAGGGGGGCGGACGGCGATTTCCGTGTGCACACCATCGACCGCTTTGAGCGCGAGCACATCCACCGCACCCGCAAGATCATCGTTTCAACCGGCTACTACGATCTGCCCAACCATCTCGGCATCCCGGGCGAGGACCTGCCCAAGGTGGCGCACTACTATAACGAGCCGCACCCGTTTTTCGCGCAGGATGTGCTGGTGATCGGCGGCAAGAACTCGGCCGCCATCGCCGCGCTGGACCTATGGCGGCACGGCGCGCGGGTGACGCTGGTGCATCGCGGTGCGGAGCTGCACCGGCACATCAAGTACTGGATCAAGCCGGATATTGAGAATCGTATCAAGAATGGTGAGATCACGGCTTACTTCAACACGACCATGACGAACATCGCCGAAGATACGGTGACGTTGGCCACGCCGGACGGCGAAAAAACCATCACGAACCACTTCACCTTCGCGCTGACCGGCTACCATCCGGACTTTGCGTTTATCGAGTCGCTTGGCGTGCAGCTGGATTGCGACAATGCCCGCTGCCCGATCATGAATCCGGAGACGCTGGAGTCCAATGTGCCGGGCATCTATGTGGCGGGTGTGGTGGTCGCGGGTGAGCGCACCAATGAGGTGTTTATCGAGAATGGGCGCTTTCATGGGGCGCTGATCGCGCGGGATCTGGCGGAGAAGCTGGGGCCGGGAATGCAGGGACAGGAAACGCGGGCGGAGCTGGTGGCGCCGTTGTATACGGTGGCGGCGGAGTAAGGGGCGGCCTACGGAAGACAACGGCGGGTTCTATGTGGGAATGATGGAA
>CAXTBJ010000089.1:6546-13470 GCA_964242585.1 uncultured Bryocella sp. | reverse complement strand
TGGTCGAACCGATTTTCAGCGGAGCATTGACCTGAGTCAACCCGACATCAACCGTGATCGGACCACGGCTGTATTTACTGAAGCCTGTTTTGGTAAAGGTGACCTGGTACCGTCCGGCGACGATAGACGCCGTGTCGTACACACCGTCATGGTTGGTGGTGTAGTCCTTTGAGACCCCGGTATCCACGTTCAGGACGGTGACTACTACATCAGGGATGAGTGCTCCGGATGCGTCGGTGACCGTTCCGCGAATGTCGCCGGAGTTGGTGCTCTGAGCGTATGCGCCGCTCGTTCCTAGTCCGCAGATCATGGCGAAGATGGCTCCACCATGTGCTGCCCGCGTTGCTTTCATTCTGTTCCTCCAAAGTCATACAGCGTAGAAGGGCCGGATTCTGTACCCGAGACCATGACCCAAGCTCCCCCACCGCCGAGGCCGTTTCCCGCGCTTTCAGCCGCGCGAGCCGGTCCTCTCCGGTTGAGAAGACTAACGTTTAACTTCTTAACTGCGGCTGTCATCTAAAATGAACCGAGGAGCGCGTGTCAATAGGCGAAATCGCGTCCGGGTTGCCTGTTCAACTATGAAACGTATAAAAAGTTTCATAACAGCTGAATCGCACCTCCTTCCTACAACGGAAGTTGCGCATTGAAGATACAGTTTTGTTGGTTTTTTTCTCGGTTCGAAGGGTGAAATAGAAACGTCAAGGCCGCCTCGTCTCACGAGGCGGCCTTGACGTTCCTATTTTGGGTCTTACTTACGTTATGTTTCTGGCCAGCTTCTAGCGGCGGAAGAAGTCCTTGACCTGCTGCACGAAGGCATCGCGGCCGATATCGGAGATGGCCTCCGTAAGCGGGAGCTGCTTGGGGCAGGCCTGGACACAGTTCTGGGCGAAGGAGCATTCCTGAACGCCGCCGTCGCCGGCCAGCGCGCGCAGGCGTTCCGCCTTCAGTACCGAGCCGGCCGGGTCCATGTTGAACAGCTTGGCCTGCGCGATGGTGGCCGCGCCGACGAAGTTGGTCACATCGTTAAACTGTGGGCAGACCTCCATGCAGATGGTGCAGGAAATGCAGTTGGACAAGGGGTAGCGCTGCTCCTGAATCTGCGGAGCCTGGCGCGGCGCGGGGCCGAGATCGTAGGAACCGTCGATGGGCACCCAGGCCTTGACCCGCTTCAGGTTCTCGAAGAGTACGGAACGATCCACGGCGAGGTCACGGACGACCGGAAACTTGGATAACGGCGCGAGGGTGATCGTGTCGTCCGGGCCGAGCAGCTTATCGACCAGCGCGGAGCAGGCCATCATGGCTTTGCCGTTGATGCGCATCGCGCAGGAGCCGCAGATCTCCTCCAGACAGTTGGCGTCATAGGCGATCGAGGTAGACTCCGCGCCGTCGGTGGTGGTGGGGTTCAGCGCGATCTCGCCGAGCACGGAGGTGATATTCATGTTGGGCCGATAGGGAATGGCGAAGGTCTCGGTCCGCTTCTCGGCGTCGGGCGAGGCCTGGCGCTGCACCTTGACGGTGAAGGTGCGGGTGGAGGCCGGATGCTTCGGCGTGGTGACCTCGGCGACCTGCTGCTTGGACTGCATCTCTATCACGGTTGCTGCCATTTGTCGTTCTCCTCTTCACCCTGCGGGGGCAAGCCGTGCACCCCACCCGTCGGCTCCGTCACCGGAGTCAGACCCTGTTCTCTGACGCTCTGGCGGCGGCCGTCGATCCAGGCCCCGTAAAGAACCACTGCGCCATACAAAATACCGGCCCCAACTACAAGCAGAACGGTCAAAACCGTCGAACTAAGGTGCCCACCGTTCATATGTACTCCGTAGGCGTTCCATCGGTTTTGCGACTCATCTCGCGAGCTATCTATATAACAACGGTCCACAGAACAACGGTCTACGTCACTGACCTACACCACCGCACGATCACCCAACGCGATTTACCGCTTCGGGGGTGCGCCGCTCGGCTTGACCGGCTCCTGTGCGGCGTGGATGGCTCCTTCATGACTGGCGAAGGTGCTGCCTCTGTTCTCCAGGGTCTTCTGGCGGTTCCTGGAGCGACGGTTATAGACCAACATATAGCTGAGCACGCCCAGAAAGATGACGGCCAGCAAGGTGTAAAACGCGTGAATGTGGGTATAGGGGCTCATACAGCCATGAGATGGCACGGAGAGCCCCGAAAGGTAGCCGGAGACTACGCGGCGGCATCGTATCTCCTCGGACGGGGCAAAATGTATTGCGTATCCACCTCTTCCCACTGGATGTCGGGCGCACCGTCGTGGAAGAAGGCCTTGGTGGTCATGAGGAAGCGCTCATCGTCGCGCTCGGGAAATTCGGGCTTGTAGTGGGCCCCGCGGCTCTCATCCCGTGCCGCCGCTCCCTGCACCACAACACGGCTCAGGTGCAGCATGTTCCATAGCTGCCGGGCGAAGGCGAAGCTGGTATTGGCCCACTGGCTCTTGTCGGATAGGTTGATGTTGCGGAAGCGCTCCAGCAGCTCGACGATCTTGGCATCCGCCTCGGCCAGGCCCTTGTTGTAACGGATGATGGTAGCGTGACGAGTCATGGTTTCACCCAGCTCGCGCCACAGGCGGAACGGGTTTTCCGTGCCCTTGTTGTGCAGCAGGACGTTGTTGTATTCGATCTGCCGCTGTTTTTCTGCCGCATGGCCGCCGTCGCCCGGCATCGCGGGCAGCGCCTTGGCATAACGTAGGGCGTTGGGACCGGCGTGGAAGCCGCCATAGATGCAGCTCAGCAGGGAATTGGCGCCGAGACGGTTTGCGCCATGGATGGAGTAATCGGCCTCTCCCGCGGCGAAGATGCCCGGGACATTCGTCATCTGATCGAAGTCCACCCACAACCCGCCCATGGTGTAGTGCATGCCCGGGAAGATCTTCATGGGCACCTCACGCGGGTCGTCGCCGACGAACTTCTCGTAGATCTCGAGAATGCCTTCAATCTTGCGGTTCAGGGTCTCCTTGTCGATGTGCGAGACGTCGAGGTAGACCATGGGCTGGCCGTCGATGCCCATACCCTCCTCATAGACGATGCGATGGATGGCGCGGGTCGCGATATCGCGCGGCACCAGGTTGCCGTACTTGGGGTACCACTCCTCGAGAAAGTAAAAACGCTCGGCCTCGGGGATGGTCTTGGCGGGACGCGGATCGCTCGGTTTGCGAGGCACCCACACGCGGCCGCCCTCACCGCGAGCCGATTCCGACATCAGGCGCAGCTTGTCCTCGCCGGGAATGGCGGTCGGGTGCACCTGGATAAACTCGCCGTTGGCATAGGCCACGCCCTGCTGGTACACGGCGGACTGCGCGGAGCCGGTGCAGACGACAGAGTTCGTGCTCTTGCCGAAGATGGCCCCGATGCCGCCGGTGCACAGGATGATCGCGTCCGCGGGGAAGGTGCGGACCTCCATGGAGCGCAGATCCATGGCGCAGATGCCGCGGCACACGCCGTTGGCATCGAGCACGGAGGAGAGAAACTCCCAGCCCTCGTACTTCTGCACCTTGCCCTCGGACTCGAAGCGCCGCACCTGCTCGTCGAGCGCGTAAAGCAGCTGCTGGCCGGTGGTGGCGCCGGCAAAGGCCGTGCGGTGATAGAGTGTGCCGCCGAAGCGGCGGAAGTCGAGCAGGCCTTCCGGGGTGCGATTGAACGGCACACCCATGCGGTCGAGCAGGTCGATGATCGCCGGGCCCTGCGCGGTCATCTGCTTGACGGGGGTCTGGTTGGCGAGGAAATCGCCGCCGTAGACCGTATCGTCAAAGTGCTTGGAGACGTCATCGCCCTCGCCCTTCAGGTTCTTGGCGGCATTGATGCCGCCCTGGGCGCAGACCGAATGCGAACGCTTGACGGGAACGATCGAGAACAGATCGACCTTGCCGCCGGCTTCGGCGATCTTGATGACGGAAGAAAGGCCCGCGAGGCCTCCGCCGACGACGATAATGCGTGGTGTTGTCCCTGCTGCCATGCTGTTGCCTCGATCTGCTTGCTATCCGATTCTTTCGTTACCCGCTGCAAAAAGCGCTCAGTACCTTCTGTGTCTGTGGCGGCGGCCCTGCCCGTCCTCGGTTGGGGAGCTTGTGTCCGCGGGCGCCGCTGCAGGCGCCGAGGTTGCCGTGGGCGCGGGGGCAACCGTACCCGGCTGCGTGGGATTGGTCATGTCGGGCGGCATCACCCGGGGAGCCGCCTCCACAACCCCCGCGGGCTGCGCGGCCATCACATCGGCCGGTGCGTTCGGGTACTTCCAGACCACGGCGTAGATGCTGATCAGGCCCAGCAGGCAGAGCGCCGCCCCCAGACCGCCCCAGACGTAGCTCGATTTGCGCCGCGCATTCACGCCCGGCGTGATGCCCCACTTGGCGCAGAACAGCCAGCCGCCGTAGGCAAAGTGCCAGCAGGTGGCCACCATTGCAATCACGTAGATGGCAAGCATCCAGGGGTTGGAAAGCTCATGCTGCACCTTGGCAAAGGCGGCCCCGGGGTGCTCGGGCAGCTGCACGCCTAAAAAGCGCTGCCGGATGACGTGCTGAATAATGTAGGCCAGCGCAATCACGCCGGAGATGCGCTGCGCGAGATAACCCCAGTTGCCGGCCCAGGGATAAACGTTGACGTTCGAGCGCCCGCGGTACCAGATCCACATGCCGTAACCCGCGTGGTAGGCGAGCGGCAGGAAGATGAGGCCCCACTCCAAGAGGCGGACCAGGGGAAGGCCGTTGAGGAACTTGACCTGCTGTGCGTAGGCCACCGGCCCGTTCCAGGTCTCGAAGTTGGAGATGATGTGCTCCACCAGAAACGCGCCGATCGGAATGATTCCCGACAGCGAGTGCAGCTTGCGCAACAGGAAGCTGTGACCTTCGCCCGCGCGCAGGGGCTGCACACCGCGGCGTTCGTGTCCGCCGGAGACCTGGGCGTTGTCAGGGGGTGCCATGGGAGCGGCTGCGGCCATCGGAGACTCCTTCACTTGCACCGCGTACGCTGAAGCGGAACGCCGCGCGCTCGGGGCAATCTGATTATTCCGCCCGGAAATTGGGGGAGTCAAGCCACCTCCGTGGTATCTGTTCGCTTATCGTTCAGTTTGTGCGATTTTGTTGGTGGGGCCTGTCTCCCACTCGCCGGAGGGTTTCGAGCAGCGCGCGAAAGGCTCGGCCGCGGTGGCCGACGGCCCACTTTTCCCCCGGCTCCAGCTCCGCCATGGTCCTGCCCAGCGGTGTGAGGAAGAGCGGATCGTAGCCGAAGCCGTCCGCGCCGCGTGGACCCTCGAGAATCTCGCCCTCCACCGTACCCTCGGCCTGATGCAGGAGTACGCCGTCGCGCGCGGCCGCGAGCGCACATACGAAACGCGCCTGACGCCCGGCCCGGCCCTCCGTGGCGGTATCCTTCTCCCGCAGCAGCGAGAGCAGACAGCGGTTGTTGCGCTCGTCCTTTCCCAGGCCGGACCCGGTCTCGAAGCCGAGATCGTCGGCAAAGCGCGCCGAGCGCACCCCCGGTCGCCCGCCGAGCGAATCCACTTCCAGGCCGGAGTCGTCCGCCAGCACGAGCAGACCGCGTGCTCTGCGGGAGTAGGCGAGCGCCTTCAAAATGGCGTTGCCCAGAAAGTCGGGGGCGTCCTCTACCGGTTCGGGCATGGCGGCCAGCCCCGGCAAGGGGAGCACCTCCAGGCTCTCCCGGCTCGCGTTCAGGGCAAACTCGCGCAGTTTTCCGGCGTTGCCGGTGGCGGCATACAGGGTCTTCGACATATCTCTAGGATGACCTTCGGGTGCAAGGGTGCAAGGGTGCAAGGGTGCAAGGGTGCAAGGGTGCAAGGGTGCGAGGGCGACAGCTCACCTGTTTCCGGCTCACATCCGCGCTGCATCGCCGCACCGGTAGCGCGCATCCGTTAGACATAGGTAGAAACAGGAGATTCCCATGCCCAAAGCGGTGCGATTTCACGAGTTCGGCGGTCCCGACGTACTGAAGATCGAGGAGGTCCCGGCACGCCGGCCCGGTCCCGGTGAGGTGCTGCTGAAGGTAGCGGCGGTGGGCCTGAATCGCGCGGAAAGCATGTATTACCACGGCCAGTACTTTGAGCAGCCGAAGCTGCCGTCCGGTATCGGCTATGAGGCGGTGGGCACGGTGACCTCTGTGGGTCAGGGCGTCGATGCGTCCCTGGTGGGAAAGCAGTTCGGCACGGTGCCCGGCTATTCCATGAATCGCTTTCCCGCTCTGGCCGAGGAGGCGGTAATCGAGGTGAAGGAGCTGGCGGAGCTGCCGCCCTCGCTCTCCGCGGTGGAGGGAGCCGCCGTGTGGATGCAGTATGCGACGGCCTACGGCGCGCTGGTGGAATTCGGCAAGGTGGGGACCGGCGACTACGTGATCCTGCCCGCCGCGAGCTCGTCCGTGGGACTGGCCGCCATCCAGATCGTCCGCGCGCAGGGCGGCAAGTCGATCGCCACGACGCGCACCTCCCAAAAGAGGCAACAGCTGCTGGATCTAGGGGCCGATTACGTCATTGCCACCGCGGAGGAAGACCTGCCGGCACGGGTGGCTGAGATTACCGCCGGCAAAGGCGCCCGCATCGTGTTTGACCCTGTGGGCGGCGAGTATGTCAATACCCTGGCGCAGGCCGCCGCGCCGGGAGGAACGATCTTTTTGTATGGCATGCTGTCCGGTCAGCCGACGCCCTATCCCATGACCGGATTCACGAAGGGTGTGTCTCTCACCGGGTACAGCATGGTCTCCATCAAGGTACCGGGACGTTTTGAGGCGATGAAGACGTATGTCTACGACCGGTTGGCCGATGGCACCTTCAAACCGGAGATCGCCAGGACCTTTCCCCTCGCGGAGGCCGCGGAAGCCTACCGGTATCTGGAGAGCAATCAGCAGGTGGGCAAGGTGGTCATCACCGTTTAGACCGAAATAGATGATGAGTCCTGAGGCATTTCGCCCT
>CAXTBJ010000089.1:5273-6446 GCA_964242585.1 uncultured Bryocella sp. | reverse complement strand
TTGTCCTTGCTTTTGCCTGTTTTCCAAACCATCAGCTGACCCTCTAGTGCAAGGCCGGCGCCGTCGCGGGCCCCGCGCCGTCGCGCAGGCCGATACGGCCGTGGGGACCGACGACGAAGGGCAGCGACAGCGCGTTCCAGTGCCCGTCGGCATCGGGTGGGTCGCCTGCAGCGGGCTTCAGAGCCGTCCAGTTACGGCCGTCATCGGTGGAAAGATCGGTGCCGTTCGGGCCTACGGTGATCCACGTGTTGGTCTTCGGATCGTAGGCCAGCGCGCTGCGGTAGCCTGCCGGCGCGGTGGCGGAGGAGGTCCAGCTTTGCCCGCCATCCATGCTCACGGCCGCCGTTCCGGCAGAATCGGCGGGCTTGTCATAGGTGCCGCCCACGGCGACCACGGCCGCGGTGGACCTCCCCGAGACCGAAGTGATCAGGTGGCCGCTCACGGAGAAGACCCCGGCAGCGGCTGGGCCATGAGCCAGGGGAGTGGCCGTTTGTTGCCAGGCGAGGCTGCATACGCCAGTCTTCGTATTGCAGCTTGGCGTCACGCGATAGATCGCGGCCTGTGCTCCGCCGGTACCGAACGCAAGATTGTTCCCGAAGCTGGTGAAGGCGGAGTTGCTGGCGGCAAAGGCTCCGGCTCCCGCCGGGGCCTCCAGGCCGGGATCGTCCTCGACATACCAGGTCGTGCCGGCATCGCGCGAGGTGAACAGGGCGAATTTGCCGTTTACGGGGTCGCCGAGCACGAACAGCTGTTTTGCCGTCACCCGCCGCACCGCATCGAAGAAACCGGCTTCGTCCGGGTTTGAAAACACCAGTTGCCACGTCTTGCAGGCGTCCGTGGTCTTGTACAGGCGCGAAAGGTCTCCTTTGCCGCTGGACATCACCACGGCCATGTTTTGATCGAACCCCTGCACCCCGCGAAAATCGAGCTTTTCCGCATCCGGCGGCGTGGGGCAGTGCTGCCAGGTCTTACCCATGTCTTCGGTGCGGAGCACAGTGCCGTGGGAGCCCGAAGCCCAGGCCACCCCGTTGCCGACAAAGTCGATCCCCCGCAGATCGGCGGTGGTCCCGGCGTTCTGGAGCTGCCATTGGGCCTGCCCCGACCCAAATGCCGACAGGGCAAGCCAGGCGCATCCAAGCCACATCCGGCTATGCCGCATCGAGCTATGCCGCA
>CAXTBJ010000089.1:0-5173 GCA_964242585.1 uncultured Bryocella sp. | reverse complement strand
CATCCCGTGCCGCCGGGCCTGATGGTTTGCACATCGTGTGCCTCCGACGATTTACACTCGCTCTACTCAGAGCTGTTTGCATAGAAGAGCGGTTTGCATAGGGGTAGGGTGTCTGCCGTTATCCTGAGCGTAGCGAAGGATCTCTGTATTCTGCTCGGGCTCCTATAACCCTTCAGGAAATTGGCTATAACGCTTGGGTCGAAAACTCCTTGTACAACCTCGTACTTAACTCCTGCCTTATGAGGGCTTTAGACCAGAGGTACGGGGGTGGGGGTAGGCACCCCTGAAGCCGGACGCCGATCCAACGCTCAGCTTCCAACGCTCTGCACGATTCCCTTGGCGCGCAGCCCGGCTTCGATCTCGGCGAAGTAATCCTTCACCGTGCCCTGCGTCTTGATCCACTGCACGTAGCGGCCGATGCCCTCCTCAATGCTGACGGAGGGCTGGTAGCCGACCGTGCGGATGCGGCTGATATCGGAGATGAGCGAACGAATTTCGCCCGGACGGAACTCGCCGCGGGCGAGCGGAGCCAGAGCGACACCAAGCTGTTCGGCGATGATGCCCGCCAGATCGCGGACGCTGGTAGCCCGGCCCGAACCGACGTTCACCGGCAGGCCGTCGAGCCTATCGCTTTCGGCGACGAGCAGGTTGGCGCGGGCGATATCTTCGACGAAGCACAGGTCCCTCGTCTGGCCGCCGTCCTCATACATCACCGGTTGTTGTTGATTGAGCAGCCGCGTACAGAAGATCGCAATCACGCCGGTGTAGGGATTGAACAGCGACTGGCGCGGGCCATAGGTGCACGAGTAGCGCAGCGCCACGGTCGGAATGCCGGTCTGCTTGCCCCAGAGCAGGACGAGCTTCTCCTGGTCTACCTTGGTGAGCGCGTAGACCGTCTCCCCGCCGCCGGGCGTGGATTCGGGTGTCGGGAGAGAGGTTGTGGGTCTTGCGCACATCTTTCCATGAACAAGCACGGGGCAGTGGACGGCAAAATCACCCGCACGCAGCTGTTCCACCGGGCGGATCAGTGGGACCACATGGCCGTGCTCGGGGCAAAGTGCCGCCCCTTCCGAGTACACCGCCTGCGAGCTGGCGACGATTACCTTGCGCACCGGCAATCTTTCGTCGCGGATGATCTCCAATAGCTGCGCGGTGCCGAAGCTGTTCACCAGAACGTACTTCGCCATCTCCGGCATGTAGCCGCCATAGGCCGCCTCGTGGAAGACGATGTCGATGTCCTTCAACGCGGCGCGAATGGTGTGGAAGTCCTGCACCTCGCCCTGAATGAACTCGGCCTTGGGATTGACCCAGGCGGGCTTGCCCTGTTTGTGGGTCTGGGGCTCAAGGTTATCGAGGATACGGACGCTGTAGCCGTTGTCGATCAGCAGATCGACGATGTGGGAGCCGATGAGGCCCGCGCCTCCGGTAACGAGGGCGCGTTTTCCTTGGTTCATTTCGTGATGGTAACGGAAGTGGGCTGAACGACGCTGCCCATCGGATCGCCGCTGTCCCCGGAGCCCATCCCCGGCTACATGGCGTGCTTGGGTGGAAACTTGTAAAACATCTCGTCCACCGCCTTTTGCAGCTTTCCCGAGTTCTTGTTCATGTTGTCGGAGTCGGTCTCCTGCGAGGTACCGCGCCAGACGAGATTATGCGTGTGACTGTCGTAGAGATCGACCACCAGCGTGCCGATGGGGATCTGGTGCACGGTGGTCGTATTCACGCCTTCCCCACCCCAGCCGCCGCCCCACCATCCACCCCAGCCGCCCCAGCCAAAACCGGGTCCGAGCCCGTCATAAAAACTCTGGTACTGCTGCACATCGTGCTGGGCGCCGATCGCGGTAATCGCGACGTCGCCGCCCCCCGGCACCTCCTGCCAGCCGTGGTACTGGAGGTCATGCCGGATCTCGGTCCGGATCACGTCGCGGTCCAGCGGATTCGCGGTCTGGATCTTGGCAAAGGAGAAGGTGTGGTAATCCGTGAACGGCGCCTTGTGGTCGTAATCGGTGCTCACATGCTGCGCCTGCAGGGCAGGTGCGGCCAAGGCCAGAAAAAGGGTACTCAAGCCGAACTTGCTGTGCATAGGCATTAACTCCCGGAGCCTTGAAGGCCTCTGGGAGCTTAGACGCTGCCGGCAGGCCCGGTGTTGGCAAGCCCGCTGCGCGCGCTCTTGCCGCTGCCGTTGCCTTAGCATGGGGACATGAAGGTTTACACCGAGTACCTGACATTCAACACACGGAAACGGTACGAGATGGTTCACATCACCGATCAGGTCGAGGCGATTGTGCGCAAATCCGGAGTAGACGATGGCCTCTGTTTTGTCTCACCCATGCACATTACGGCGGCTGTCTATGTCAACGACCATGAAAGCGGGCTAATTGAGGACATCGGCGTGTGGTTGGAAAAGCTGGCCCCGCGCGATCCGGGCTATAAGCACCACCAGACCGGTGAGGACAACGCCGATGCCCATCTAAAAGCCCTACTGCTGCACCATGAAACGACCCTGCCGGTCACACGAGGCAAGCTGGATTTGGGCACCTGGCAACGGCTGTTTTATGCGGAGTTCGACGGACAGCGGTCCAAGCGTGTCATCGTCAAGGTGATGGGGAAAGGTAAGGACGAGTTGTAAGTTCTAGGTTGTACGTTGTACGTATTTCAAGCGGGACCTCAGACTCCGCTCACAACGTACAACTTAGAACGTACAACGTAGAACCTCCTCACACCGCGGTGAGGATCTCTTCTTCCAGGCTCTGCTTTTCGACCAGCTCGGCATAGTAGCCGCCGCGGGCGGTGAGCTCATCGTGTGTACCGAGTTCGGTGATGCGGCCGTCTTTGAGCACGGCGATGCGGTCGGCGTTGCGGGCGGTGGAGGCGCGGTGGGCGATCAGCAGCGTTGTGCGCCCCCCCATAGCGCTGCGGAGACCGGCGAGAATCTGCTCTTCGGTGTAGGTGTCCACGGAGGCAAGCGCGTCATCGAGGATCAGGATGCGCGGTTCGCGTAAAAGGGCGCGCGCGATGGCGGAACGCTGTTTTTGCCCGCCGGAGAGCGTCAGGCCGCGCTCTCCCACAACGGTGTTGAAGCCGAGCGGAAACTCCCCGATCTCCCGGCCGATCTGCGCGGTCTCGGCGGCGGCGAGCACCTGCTCCGCTGTCGCTTCGGGCCGGCCGAAGGCGATGTTGTCGCGCACCGTGGTGGAAAACAGGAAGGTCTCCTGCGGGACGAAGCCGATGGCCGCGCGCAGATCCGCCAGCGGGTATTCGCGGATGGGGTGGCCGTCGATCAAGACCTGACCCGGAGCCGCATCCTGCAGGCGCGGAATCAACGAGACCAGCGTGGACTTGCCCGAACCCGTGGGTCCGACGATGGCCAGCGAGGTGCCCGCCGGGATGTGCAGCGTGATGTCGGAAAGCACCTCGGGACCGGTGCTGTAGGCGAAGCTGAGATGGCGGAATTCAATGTCGCCCCGGATGTCGCCTTGCATGGCGGGGTAAGGTCCGGGAACGGGGGAAGCAGATCCCTTTACTACGCTGCGGGATGACAATTTAGAGAGTCGGGAAGACTCAGAAGGTCGGGACGGCTCAGAAAGTGAAGCCGAAGATGCAGAAAGGGTATTCGGGTCATCGGCGATGGCCGGTTCTTCCTTCAACAATGCGTCGATCCGCACCACCGAAGCAGTACCGCGCTGCACGAGATTGACCACCCAACCGATGGCAATCATGGGCCAGGTGAGCTGCACCATATACACGTTATAGCTGGTGAACTGGCCGACGGTGAGCTGATGCGCCACCACTTCGCGGCCCCCGACCAGCAGCGTGATCATCAGGGAGACGCCGAGCACCAGTTCCAGCGTGGGCCAAAGCATGGCCATGAGCCGCGCGAGCAGCAGGGAACGGCGGATGTATTCGCGGTTGCTGGTTTCAAAGGCCTGGATCTGCGCCTCCTCCTGGGCGAAGGCGCGGATCAGGCGCGCGCCGGAGAAGTTCTCCTCCGCCTGAGCGGAGATGTCGGAGAACATGGCCTGAATGCGCTCAAACCGTGTGTGGATGCGGGCGCCGAAATACTGCACCAGAATGGACGCGATGGGCAGCGGCAGGAAGGCGAACAGGGTAAGCCGCGGGCTCATGCGCAGCATGAACGGCAGGGCCGCCGCGGTGAACACGACCGTGTTGGCCGAGTACATGATGGCCGGCCCGAGCAGCTGGCGCACCGCACTGAGGTCGTTGGTGGACCGCGCCATGATGTCGCCCGTGCGGTTGCGCTGGAAGAAGGCAGGCGGCTGACGCTCCAGATGCGCGAACAAGTCGTTGCGCAGATCGAATTCGATCTCGCGCGAGGCGCCGATGATGATCTGCCGCGTTTGATACAGGCAAAACGCCGAGACGGCGGCAATGCCGAGAATGCCGAGTGCGTGTTCCCAGACGGCCGCGGCATGGATGTCGCGCCGCATGTCATCGACGGTGCTGCCCACGAGCAGGGGAATCATCGCTTTGGCGCAGTTATAGATCACGAGCGCCAGCCCGCCCCAGGCGAAGCTCCGCCAGTAACGGCGGAGGTAGGGAAAGAGCGGACTGAGGCGCTGGATCATCGGTTTCGGAGGCAGTTGGGCAAGGACCGGTCGTGGGTTGTGAGTTCCAGGTTGTAAGTCATTACTCTTGCGGGGGCTGTTTTTGGGTAGGTGGGGTGGCGGGCAGGGTGGGCGGCGCGCCGGGTGTGGGCGGCGTGGGTTTCACATCGGGCCCCACCTGCGGACGCGCCGAAGGAGACGGCGACGCGCCGGGAACCGGGTTGACCGTGGATGGATTGCCGAGAATGGCTCCGGGCGCGGCGGGTGAACCGGGGCTGGCGGGCGAACCGGGTGTTACAGGCGAACCGGGCGCTGCAGGCGAGCCGGGCTGGCTAGGGGGTGTGGGCGGGGCTGGCGGCGCATCGGGGTCGGTCGGGTTCTGCGCGACCAATTCCATGTCGAAGATCAGCTCGGATTTTGGCGGAATGCCGGGCGGTGGGGACGGCGGCGAGGGCTTGCCGCGCTCGCCGTAACCCAGCTGGTATGGGATGAACAGCCGGCGCTTGCCGCCGACGTGCATTCCCTCAAAGCCGAGATCCCAGCCGGGAATCACACGATGCGCGCCATAGGGGAACGACAACGGCTTGCCGCCCGGATGGTCGTAAGAG
>CAXTBJ010000088.1:0-14416 GCA_964242585.1 uncultured Bryocella sp. | reverse complement strand
GTGATTCCCACCCCGAACCAGTGCTGCATCGCCGACAACTCCCCCTCGCTGGGTGCCGCAAAACTCCAGTGCGTAAAGGTCTCGCGCGTGTACCGTCCCGTATAGGCCCCCCCATAGCTGCGTAGCACGGGCGGCGTGTCGTACGCCGGATCGAAGCTGACGGTCAACAGGTGTGTCTTCTTGTAAAGCGCCGGATCACTCATCAGCGCCTGATCGATCTGCGCAAAATTGCGGCTCATGCGCGGGCAGTAATCCGCCACCGGACAGCGCGTGTAGATGAAAGTCATGACCACCACCTTGCCGCGCAATTCCCGCAGGTGAAGGTGCCGGCCCGATTGATCCAGCAGCACAAAATCCGGAAGGGCATCACCCACCGCGGGCACATGAAACAGCCCGCCGGCGGGGGTCTCGTCAGGCCGCACCTGACCGATCACATCCAACTCCGTCAAACGCAGATTCGTGGGCCCATCCGGGCCCTTATCTGCCAGCAGGGTGGCCGTGATGCGGTCCCCGTGATGCAATTCGGTCAGCTCCGTCCGATTATCCAGCCGATAACTCATCGTCATCGCCGGCATCAGCCCAGCTACGGCCTCGTGACGCAACACGATCGATCCGGTACTCGGTTCAACCTGTTCGATCACACCCCGGATGGCGTAGCCCGGTGTCGGCGAAGAAGGATTCTGCGACGAACGGCAACCCGCCATCAGCGCAAAAAACATCATGCAGATCCAGCATCTTGTCCTCAAACCGCTCATCCTGCGTGTCTGCCAATCCCGTTTTGGGCACGGGCTGCCCCGTCGGGGCGGACCGTTCCATTCTGGGCTGACAATAACAGGAAATCTGCTTTGATGGCGAACAAAAGGTGAACTATCGCGTTATAAACAAAACAGGCATGGAAAGCGCCCTCGATCTCGCCGGTGTTCTCGCCCTCCTACAGGCCGGTCGCACCGTACTTTTCCCCTCGCAGGAGGCCGCTGAGGCGTTCCGACAGGCCTTTGCCCGCCGGCAACACACCCTCGGGTTACAGGCTTGGGAGCCGCCCAAACTCTTCGCCTGGGAGCAGTGGCTGGATTCGCTCTGGGACGCGCTCACGCTCGAAGGTCTGGAGACACGGGTGCTCCTGAATCGTCTGCAGGAGGAAACGCTGTGGGCCGACACAGCCCGGCTCGCCGGCATCGCCGTTCTCTCGGAAACATCCCTTCGCGACCTCGCCCGCGAGGCCCGTTCCGCCCTGACGCGAGCTGCCCTCTACCGATCCGTGGACTCGATCGAAGCCGCTGCCGACAGCCCTGACGCGAAATCCTTCGCCTCCTGGCACAGGGCCTTCGCCGCACGTTGCCGGTCAGATCGCCTCCTGCCAAAAGCGCTGCTCCCCAACGCCCTGACGGAGCACGTCCGCAGCAGCTCCCCGGTCACGCCGGCGGAACTGCACCTGATCGCCTTCCACCATCTCTCACCGGCTGCGGATGCGCTCGTGGAGGTCCTGCGAATAGCCGGCACCGTGGTACACACACATTCGCTGCGCCACACCACGACACCCGTGCTCCAGGCTTCGGGGGTCATCCCCGGCGATCTCGAGGCCGAACTCCGCTGGGGTGTCCGTTGGCTACGGCAATATCTTCAGCAGTCCGATCGCGCCGAGTCGACCGTGGCGCTCATTCTGCCCGATCCGGAGGGGGAGCGGCCCACGCTGGAGCCGATGCTGCGCGATCGGCTCGCGCCTGAACTGGAGACCGTCGCGGCCGACCTCTCCTCCACACCTTGGCGCTTCAGCACGGGCCAGGCCCTGGCGGATCAGCCCATGATCGCCCATGCCTTGCTTCTCCTCCGTTGGCTTGGGGATGAGCTATCCACCGAAGCCATCGGCACCCTCCTGCTTTCGCCCTACCTACAGCACCGCGATGATCTCGAGCAGCGTGCCCGCTTCGAGATGCAAACTCTCCGCAAAAGCCAACTCCTGCGGCCGGAGATCTCCCTGGCGTCCTTTTTAGCGCTTGCCGAGAGTCAACACCGCAAATCGCACGCCGCCAATCCTCCGCTCGCGTTGCCGGAGTGGCACGCCCTGGACAAGCACGCCGGGCGCAAGATCCCGCGAACGGCGACCTACGGCGACTGTACCGAGCACATCCGCAAGCTGCTGCAAATCGTGGGCTGGCCGGGTCCCAGAGTGCTCTCTCCCTCCGAATTTCGCCTCACGGAGGCTTGGGACAGCGTTCTTGACCTGATCGCAACCCTGGACCTCTTCGGCGGCCGCGCAACCTACTTGCAGATCCTAGACATTCTGGCTGCGGAGCTGCAAAAGATTGCGATCCAGGAAGCGGACCACGGCACAGCCGTGCAGATTCTACGGGCATCGGAGACGGAAGGCAGGCTCTTCGACGCAGTGCTCATACTGCGTGCCACGGAAAATACCTGGCCCGCACCGGAGCCGCCTCAGCCCCTGCTCGGTTGGGCGCTGCAGAGCAGCCATGGGATGCCGGGAACGGACGCCGCCCGAACGCACGCACATTCCCTGGATCTACTCCGGTCCCTGGCCGAGCGCACACCGAACCTCCTGCTCCTTACCGCCGCCCACGACGCAAACGGCCCGCTGCGCCTCACCGAGTTGGCCCGTGGACTCGATTTGCCCGTCTGTGACCCGGATACCCTTCTCGCGCCCGAAAGCGAGGCCAGTCCGCTTTACCCCGAGTCGCTTCCGGACTCCGATCCCCTGCCCCCGCTGCCCTCTCACCGGGTCGCCGGCGGGGCCCGCGTGCTCGAGTTGCAGGCCCATTGCGGATTTCGTGCCTATGCCGGCCTCCGCCTCTGTGCTGAAGGTCCCGAGGTCCAGACCCTTGGTCCCGATCCGCGTGCGTCGGGGCAAGACCTCCACAAGGCCCTGGAGATTTTTTGGGCGGGCATCCCCTCACAGGAGATACTGCGCGCGCTCACGCCGGCCGAGCGCCACGCCGCCGTCGCACACGCCGTTGCGGAGGCGCTACGCCCGCGTCGCTCCCGGTCCATCGAGCCCGATCGCTGGACCGAGGCCTACCTCGACATCGCCGAACGCCGGCTCACACATCTCATGCTTCGTTGGCTGGACAAGGAACTCTCCCGCGAGCCCTTCAGCGTCATCACGCAGGAAGAAAAACGCCTCGTCTCCATCGGTCCGCTCGAACTGAATGTTCGCCCCGACCGCATCGATAAGGTTGAAGGCGGGGTCGTCTTCATCGACTACAAGACCTCCTCGGACCTCAGTGCCGACGACTGGCTCGGCGAGCGTCCCAAAGCGCCGCAACTGCCGCTATATGCCCTGCTCGCCGAACCGGAGGAGGTTCGCGGGCTCGCCTTCGGTCGCCTGCGGGCCGGCAGAGAGATGGGTTGGATCAGCCTCCAGGCCGATGAAGGCCTGTTTCCCGGCAAAAACACCACCTCAGATCTGTTCACGGAGCAGATCACCGCCTGGCGCGACGAATTGGCGCGTTTGGCATCCGAGTTCGCCGGCGGCGCGGCCACGGTCGATCCCAAGTCCTACCCCGGCACCTGTCAGTACTGCGGACAACGCCTGCTCTGCCGCCTCGACCCGGCCGACCTGCTGATAAATTCCCAGCCTTCGCCCGAACCGTCCGGGCAGCAGGAGGACGATCCTGCCCGCTGACCTGCTCCAATTTCCACTTCTCTTCGAACATGTCCTGGCCGCCCCGCCCGAGCCCCCTGTCGAAGACAAGCAACTGCTTCCGGACCGGCAAGCTCGCCAAGCCGCGCTGGATATCCACCGCTCCTGGATTGTCGAAGCGCCTGCCGGTTCCGGCAAGACAGGCTTGCTGATTCAGCGCCTGCTTAAGCTGCTCGCCGCCGGGGAGATCGCCTCCCCCGCGGATATACTCGCCATTACCTTCACTCGGAAAGCGGCTCAGGAGCTGCGCACCCGCGTTCTAGATCAGTTGCTGCTCGCCGCCAACCAGCAACCGTTGGCCGCAAACGCCGGTGAATTTGAGCAAATTACCCGAGGATTGGCCGCAGCGGTTTTGGAGCGGGATCGCCTCATGGGATGGCACCTGCTGGAAAGTCCCCAACAGCTCAACATCCGCACCATCGATTCATTCTGCGGGGAGTTAGCGCGCAACATGCCCCTGCTCTCGGGCGGCATCGGCCGGCGCCGGCCTATGGAGGATGCCTCCAGCCTTTACGAGGAAGCCGCCGGCAGGGTTCTGCGCGAGCTTGGCGGTCGCGATGCCGCCCTGGATGGAGCCCTCCGCTGCCTGCTGCTGCACCGCGACGGTCGCGTGGAAGACGTCATCACCCTGATTGCAGGCATGTTAGCGGGCCGCGAACAGTGGGGTGCACTGATGCCGCTCACGGCGGTCGGACTCACCGACGATCGTCTGGACGGAGAGGTTCGCAGTCATCTGGAGCGCACATTGGCGGCTGTCCTCAGCCTGGGTTTGGAGGACGCTCGGCAGTCCTTGCCCTCGGGATGGCTCGACGAACTCGCCGAGTTTGCCGCGCGGATGAGCGCCTTACCCGGCTATAACGGCGGTCTCTCGCCGCTGCTCCCTTGCACGGCACGGCCCGCGGCTCCGGGAAATACCCCTGCGGATCACGATCACTGGCTGGCGCTGATTCACCTGGTCTTGACCGCTGAGGGGAACCTACGCTCCAGCCTCCATCGCAACGTCCTCAAATTCGAGCTCCCCCAAGCAGCAAAACCGCAGCTGCAGGAGCTCATCGAACGCCTCCGAACAGTCTCCGAGGCCGGTTCGAGGGCCAGGGAAGCCCTGTGCGCGGTACGAGCCCTGCCCCCGGCCAGCCTACCCGACGACCAGTGGGAGGTCCTCAAAGCCGTCTTTCGCATCCTGCGCCGCGCCCTGGCCGAACTTGAAGTGCTCTTCGCTGAGCGCGGGGTCTGCGACTTCACTGCCCTCGCCCTCGCGGCCAGGCGTTTGCTCGATCCGGATCAAGATCCAGATTCAACTCAAGATCCGGACAAATCGCTACACTCCCCCCTGCCCGGCATGCGGCTGCAGCACCTGCTCGTGGACGAGATGCAGGACACCTCCGTAGGGCAGTACCGCCTCTTCGAACTGCTGACCCGCTTCTGGGACGGCGGCTCGCAAACGGTCTTTCTGGTCGGCGATCCCAAGCAATCCATTTATGCCTTCCGCCAGGCCCGCGTCGAACGCTTTCTGCGCACACAACGTACGGGCCGCCTTGGTGAGGTACCGCTCGGCACGCTGCACCTCACCGCCAACTTCCGCTCCCAAGCGGAGCTCGTGCAAGACTTCAATCGCACCTTCGCTCACATCCTGCCCCGCCCGGAGGAGCTTTCCACACAGAATCGTACCGGCGCAACCCTTCAGGAGGTGGAGGTGCCCTACATCGCGGCGGTGCCGGTTCGCTCCCCCGGTGCCCTCCCCGCTCTTCATTGGCATACCCGCATCGCTTCCCCCTCCTCGGCCGATGAACTTGCAGTCAATTATGGAGACGACCTTTCTAGCTCTGTGGCAGAGCAGGATGCCTGTTCCATACGTTTGTCCATTGAACATTTCCTGCAGAAGTGGAGCGCTGCGGGCCGAAGTACGGACACCTCATCCCACCCTCGGATCGCCGTACTGGCCAGAAATCGCGCCCACCTGGCGCCCATCCTCAAGGAGTTTCAACGGTCTCGCGGCGGTGGTCCACTACCGTTCCGCGCGGTTGAGATTGAGGTCCTCGACGAGCGGCCCGAGGTGCTGGATCTGCTCGCGATCACACGTGCTCTGCTCCATCCGGGGGATCGTGTGGCGTGGCTCGCGGTCCTGCGCTCGCCGGTCTGCGGGCTCGGTCTGGCCGACCTGCTGACCCTCACAGGCGAAGGGGAAGGGGCAGATACCTCCGCCACCGTGGCGCATCTGGTAACCACCCGGCAGCATCTGCTCAGCCCCATCGGTCAGCGCCTTCTCACGAAGGTATGGCCCGTACTGGCTCAAGCCCAGGCCACGCTGGGCCGCACCTCCCTGGCCACCCACGTCGAGCGCACCTGGCGTTCCCTCGGCGCGGATGCCTCCCTGGGCCCGGACAGCCTGGCCAACGCTCGCCGCTTCCTGCTGCTGCTGCATCAGCTGGAAAACGGTGCCGAGCCGCTCAATCTCCGGGGGCTCGAGCGGCGTGTCCGCAAGCTCTACGCCGAATCGGCCGACCCCCATGCCGTGGTCGAACTCATGACCATTCACAAATCCAAGGGCCTGGAATGGGATCTGGTCCTCATTCCCGCCCTGGAGCGCGGCTCCGGCCGTGGAAATCAGGAGCTGTTGCGTTGGTTTGAATTGGACGAGATGCCGGGAGATCGGGCCCCGGTCGTCCTGGCCCCGCTGGGGGGCAAAGGGGAGGAGGCCTCCAAACTGTGGCGATGGCTGGCCAAGCTGCAAACGCAACGCGAGTTGGCCGAAGCCAAACGCCTCTTCTATGTGGCCTGCACCCGCGCCCGGGAGGAGCTCCATCTTTACGGCACGGCCGAGCTGACCAAAAGCGGGCAGCTCGCACAACCGCAGCCCAGCAGCCTGCTGCGCGCTGCATGGGCCTCCGCGCAGCCTATCTTTGCCCAGGCACTCGTCGAGCGACAGCAGCCCGGCGCCGCCACCACAGCACCATCGCCTATCCTTTTGCCAGCCGCGTTTCCGCAGCCGGCTCCCCATGCCTATCCGCTTGCCCTCGCCGCGGCGGCGGCGCTACCTGCTCCCCCAACGCTGCCGCGGATCGAACGTCTGCCCCGCTCGTTCGATTCCCTGGCCCGTTTCCGTCCCGAAGCCGGCCCGGGGCTGCGGTATCCTCCCGCCTCTTCCCTGCGGCACGCGGCTCCGTTCGCCCGCCCGAAGGGCTCCTTTGCCGCGCGCGCGTTCGGCAACGTCGTGCATAGATTCCTTGACCTGCTCGCGCGCAAACTCGCCCAGGGCAGCAGCACGCGTGCTCTTGCCGCCGAGCTGCCGCATTGGTCTGCGCGTCTGCACGGGGCCTTCCGCGCCGAGGGACTGCCACCCGCGCTTTGCGAGCGCGACGCGAAACGCGCCCTTCGCGCCCTTGAGGCCACCCTGCTCGACCCGGTCGGGCACTGGCTGCTGTCCCCCCACGAAGCCGCCTGGAGCGAGCGTGCGCTGCAGGTCCATCCCGCCGAACAGGCTCTACCGGCCACCCTGCGCGCCGACCGCGTCTTTTTGGGCGGTGCCCATCCCCTTGCAAATGCTGCCTCTACGCACCTGTGGATCGTCGACTTCAAAACCGCTGATCAGGGTAGCCGTCCTGACGCAGGCTTCCAGGCAGCCGAACGCGAAAAATACAGCGCGCAGATGAGCGGCTACGCGCGCGCCTGTCTCGCGCTCGGCGACTCACGCCCTATCGTTCTAGCACTTTTCTACCCCCTGCTCCCCCATTTGGTGTACTGGCCCTTTTCCCCGCAGCAAGCATCCGAGTAGGGAGTGATCGTAATGACTCAAAGCTGTTTGGCATACTGTTGAAAGGTATGCCCGGGGCAGCAAACCTTGTAAGAGGAGGAGTATCGCATGCAGGAAAGTCACCTTGTCCTTTGCGTGGACGACGAATCTGTCGGCCTGCAGGTCAGGCGATTGCTTCTGGAGCGCTCCGGCTATAAGGTTCTTACCGCCCGTGACGGTGCCTCCGGTCTTGATCTGTTCCGCGATGAGCCCGTTGAAGCGGTGGTTCTGGACTACGCCATGCCCGGCATGCACGGGGGCGAGATCGCCGCCCGGATGCGTGCGGAAAAACCGGATGTTCCCATCCTTCTCCTCTCCGCCTACGTTGGGCTGCCCACCGAGGTCACCAGCGTGGTCGATATCTATATGACCAAGGGTGAGGGTGCGCCGGCCCTGCTGGATAAACTCCAAAGCCTCTTCAATTGCTAACCTGCTCCCCCTGTGAATCTTCGCCAACTCCAACGCGTTCTGCTGCAAACCCTTTTACTGCCCATCGTGGCGGCCGCTCTTTTGGCCGCGGTGCTGGCCTGGCAGCTGCTGAACGCGCAACGGGCCGTCCATCACATTGAACTGATCGATGCCAACATCGCCACAACCACCCTGGTCACCGCTCTGGTGCTGGATGAAAACACGGCCCTTCGCTCCTACCAGATCACAGGGAACGAAATTTTCCTGCAGCCCTATGACCTCGCCCGTGAACCGCTGAGGGAGAACGTCGCGCGCCTGCAGGAAGGGCTCACGGGGCAACAGGCCGAGCTCAGAAACCTGGCCGCCTTTCGCGCCGCACACACCCATTGGGCGGTGACCACGGCGGAACCCGTTATCGCAGCCGTCGCCTCGGGCCGGGATACCCGCGATCCAGGTCTGAATCTGCGCGCCAAGGCCCAGGGCGACACCATGCAACGTCTGCTGGAAGCCATCGTGCAAAGTCAGCATCAGCGCCGCGCGGCCGCCGTCGGCGCGTGGGAGCTGGAGCTGCGCCGCACTGTCATCAGCCTCATCGGCTCGGCCCTGGTAGGAGGCCTCTTCATCGGCATCTTCGCCCGCGGCCGTCTGCACCTGGTCAGTGAAGCCTTTCAGTCCACCCTCACCGCCCTTCGCGGGCACGCCCAGGCGACCTACGATTCGGAACAGCGGCTGCGCACCATCCTGATCTCCTTGGCTGACGCCGTTGTGGTCTGCAATCTCAACGGCCGCGTGGAGCTCATGAACCCCGCCGCCGAGCGCCTAAGCGGCTGGACCGAGACCGAAGCCGCCAAACAACCCTTTGAACGTGTCTTCTCTTTACGTGCTTTTGAGGGTTTACCCGTCGTCCTTCCCCCCTTGGACGTGCTCCAGGACGGGCAACCCCTTCCCCTGGCGGAGGCCCTGTTCTTCTCCCGGCGTGACGGCGCGGAGCTTCTTGTCGACCAGAATGGGGCCCCGTTGCTGGACGATAAGGGCGTGCTCTCGGGTGTGGTCCTCGTCCTGCGCGACGTCACGCAGCAGCGCCGCACCCAGGCCGCCCTGCTCGCCTCGGAAAAGCTGGCCACCGCCGGTCGGCTCGCCGCCACCATCGCTCATGAGATCCATAACCCGTTGGACTCCGTCTCCAACCTCCTCTATCTGATCCAAACCGGCGACTCCGCCGAGGAAAACGCCGAGTTCGTCGAGTTGGCGCGCACGGAGCTCGACCGCGCCACCCAGATCAGCCGCTCCCTGCTGGGCATGTACCGCGAATCCCGCACCGCCGTCTCCCTGGACCTGTCCGAGCTGCTTCAAAGCGTCCTTCTCCTGCTGCAGCGCCGCTTCATCCAGGCCAATGTCAAAGTTCAGAGCAACCTGCATTCGCCGGCCATGGTCACCGGCTTCCCCGTGGAACTGCGGCAGGTCTTTACCAACCTGCTCGCCAATGCCGCGGACGCCTCCCCCAGCGGCACCACCGTCATGGTCACCACCGCTCCGTCCATGGGTCCTGACGCGCCGCCGTCCGGTGTCCTGCCGTCCGGCGTACCTCCGCGTCCCGGCATTCTTACCGTGATTCAGGATCAGGGCGTGGGCATCCCTGCCGACGTGCAGGCCAGGCTCTTTGAACCCTTCTTCAGCACCAAAGGCGAAGCCGGCACGGGGCTGGGTCTCTGGGTGAGCAAGGGCATCGTGCAGCGTCATGAGGGCACCATCGAACTGGCATCAAGCACCGGCATCGCGGATCACGGCACCACCATCTCCGTCTTCATCCCCTGCAGCGATTTCGCGCCGGCCGAGGCCGAAGTCGCGACCCAACAAGCCGACATCATCCTCCCCGAACACGTCCGCACCGCCCCGGAACGCGGGGCCTAAGACATGGCCTCAAACGGGGATAGAACAGGCCCATAGACGTTCGGAAGCAAATATCTCTGATTGGTATTCAAGGCTTTTCGCCCTTTATTGTCATTTCCGCAGGGAATTTGCGTTTGCCGGCAGCGACACCGGCAGCCGCCGAAGACCAATCCCACACGCATCGCCGATACCCACGGGCTATGCGCCTTCCAACACCGGCACCCGCTCCAGCAAACCGGCCACCACCTCCGCCGCCCGCTCGCAATCCGACCGGCTCACGTCCAGATGCGTCACCAGACGCACGGCATGCGGCCCCACCGCGCTCGCGAGCACCCCTTGCTCCTTCAGCGCGTGGACAAAGCCGGCGGCATCGCCCTCATCCTTCAGGTGGAAGATGACAATATTGGTCTCTACAGCCGGCAGATCGATCTCCGCCGCCTGGCAGTCCGCGACCGTCTCCGCCAGCAGCCGGGCATTGGCATGATCCTCCGGCAAACGGCCCGGCATCTCCTCAAGCGCAATCAGCCCCGCCGCGGCCAGCACGCCCGCCTGACGCATCCCGCCGCCCATGGCCTTGCGCACGGCCCGGGCCTCCGCGATCGCCTCACGCGAGCCCGTCAACATGGACCCGACCGGCGCGCCCAGGCCCTTGCTCAGGCAAAACATCACCGTGTCGAAGCCCCGCGTCAGCTCCGCCACACTCACCCCCAGCGCCGCCGCCGCGTTGAATACACGCGCGCCGTCCAGGTGGGTCGGCAGCCCAACCCGCTCCGCGCCCTCCCAGATACCGATCAGCACGTCGAGCGGCGTCACCGTCCCACCGGCCATGTTGTGCGAGTTTTCAAGCCAGATCAGCCCCGTCTGCGCCTTGTAGTAGATCTTCGGCGCAATCGCGCCTTCGATCTGCTTCCAGTGCAGAATCCCGCGCTCGCCCGCAACGGTCCGCGGCATCACCCCGGAAA
The DNA here is from genome assembly GCA_964242585.1 of uncultured Bryocella sp. Taxonomy (GTDB): domain Bacteria; phylum Acidobacteriota; class Terriglobia; order Terriglobales; family Acidobacteriaceae; genus Granulicella. The sequence continues at coordinate 3,711 of CAXTBJ010000088.1, read as the reverse complement.
ACGTCGCCATCGTGGCCATCTCCCAGTCCAGGATGTGCGACCGCGCCTCGCAGATCACCTCCTGGCCCGGCCGCGTGTGCAGCTTCACCGCGATCTGGTTGCCCATGGAGCCGGTCGGCACAAAGATCGCCGCCTCCCGCCCAAACACCTCGGCCGCCCGCGCCTCCAGCCGATTGATCGTCGGGTCTTCACCGTAGACGTCATCGCCCACCTCGGCATCGGCCATGGCGCGCCGCATGGCCGGGGTCGGCCGGGTCACGGTATCGCTGCGCAGATCGATCCACTTTTCCATCATGTACGTCTCCCTCATTACATCAATCATCCCAAACCAATCATCCCAAACCATTTGCCCGCCCGTCACCCGTTCAGCGTCGCATCGCGGCAGCGCCGTCCGGCTTCAGGCCGCAACCCCGGCCAGCAGCTCGCCGAAGACCTCGCTCGACACCAGCCGGCCGCGCCGCGTCAAACGCCAGGCTGCGTCATCCGATTGCATCAGGCCCTCGCGCTCAAGGTGGGCCGCGTCCTCGGCAAACACCCGCCGCCAGCCCGCCGGAAACGCCTCCAAAGCCGCGCGAGGCAGCCCCGCCGCAATCCGCAGTCCTAGAAAGACCGTCTCTTCAAACGCCTGGCGTTCGGTCACCGGCTCCGCACGCTGCATGGCGGGGGCGCCCGTGTACTCCGTCAGCTCCTCAGCATTCGCCCACCGCCGCGCCACCCCGTCCTCGCCCACGGCCATCGAGTGCGCATCCAGCCCCAGTCCCAGGTACGGCTGCCTCAACCAATACCGCATGTTGTGCGCCGAACGCTTTCCTTGGGCAGCGAAATTCGAGATCTCATACTGCGCGAAACCGACCGCCGGCAGCTGTTCGCAGGCGCTCTCGTACATGCTCGCGACGGCCTCTTCAGACGGCACCGCCGGCGCATGCAGCCGCGCTCCGCCGCCCAGCACTTCGCGTCCCAAACGCGAATCCTCATCGATCTCCAGCATGTACACACTCAGATGATTCAGTCCGCACTCGACAGCCACCGCCAGCGAACGCGCCCAGCTCCGCTCCGTCTGCAGCGGCAACCCGGCAATCAGGTCCACGCCCAGGTTCCCGACGCCCGACGCCCGCAGCCGCGCAAACTCCGCCCGGCAGCTCCGCTCGGTGTGCGAACGCCCCACCGCCTGTGCCTCCGCGTCCACGAACGACTGCACGCCCAGGCTCACTCGATTGATCCCCGACCGCAGCGCCGCCTCCAGCAACGACGCCTCAATCTGCCCCGGCGCGGCCTCCAGCGTCATCTCCGCATCCCCGCTCAGGACAAACTCCCCTCGTAGCGCGGCAAAGATCGCCTCCAGCTGCCGCGGTTCCAGCAAACTCGGCGTTCCGCCCCCCAGGTACACCGTATCCACCCGCTCCGGAAGCACGATGCCGGCGTCGGCAGCCGCGGCCCGAGCACCCTGGATTTCGGCGTAAAGCAGCTCCACATAACGACCTACCGCCTCCGCCGAGCCAACCCCGGAAGCGAAGTTGCAAAACGAACATTTCGCTCGGCAAAACGGCACGCTCAAATAAAGCCCCAAGGTTTGCGTCGTTTCACCCATTGCCCTGAATTATTTCACGCCGAACTAGCCGAAACTAGAGCACGTCCGGCGTTCCGCCCCACGCGACGGGGTCTGTATCAGCCACAGACTGCGAAAACGTCCACACATGCCCTGCCGGGTCCACCGCGGTATATTGCCGTTCGCCATACGGAAATGTCGTCGGCTCCCCCTTTACGTGCGCTCCACATTTCCGGGCCTGTTCGCAGTGACTATCCGCGTCCTCGATACGAACCATGATCGAGTGTCCGGAGGACATGTCCGATTCGTTCGGACGAGCCTCTCGGAGAATGACGGCGCCATCCACCGCGTGCAACTGCACGCGATGCTTGCCGATACGAAGCCGCACGCTGAACCCGAAAGCGTTGCACAGCCAAGCCGCCGCTTCGTCCACATCTGTGTAGGCGAGAACAGGAATGACGGAACTGGCCGGCATCGATCTGTTCGTGAACATGCGCAATCTCCCTCAGAAGCTTACCCGACACCCTCGATTACTGGGACGACGGAACAGGCTGCCCCGGCTGGGACCGGTGGACATCACCTCCCGGCCCACCGCCACACATTTACAATCAACCGATGGCGCTCAATCAGCAGCAGGATCGGCAACCAGGGAGTCCGCCGGCACCCAGGGCTGCCCAAAATGGCAACCCCTCCACTGCGCCCAAGACCTCGACCCGCACGACCGACGTCGTCGCCGGCACCGAGGCTCCGACTGGCACCCAGTCACAAGAGAACGGGACCAAACCAGCCCCGGCAGCCAAATCCGGCATCGATGACGACGTTGTCGGCAAAGCCTACGACAGCCGCCTCATGCGCCGCCTGCTCCGCTATCTGTCCCCCTACAAGCTGCAGGCCGGCATCTCCGCCGTCGCCATCTTTATCAAGTCCGGCTCCGACATCCTCGGCCCCTACCTGGTCAAGGTCGCCGTCGACACCTACCTCGCGCCCACGCCCGGCAGGCACGCCTGGCTCTCGCGCCACCTCAGCCCGGTTCCCATGACCGGCGTCACGCAGCTCGCCGGCCTCTACCTCGGTGCCCTGGTCCTCAGCTTCCTGCTCGAGTTCGTCCAGACCTACCTCATGCAATGGACCGGCCAGAAGATCATGTTCGATCTCCGCGCCGAAATCTTTCGCCACCTCCAGCGCATGCACGTCGCCTTCTTCGACCGCAACCCCGTTGGCCGCCTCGTCACCCGCGTGACCTCCGACGTCGACGCGCTCAATGAAATGTTCACCTCCGGCGTCCTCGCGATCTTTGAGGACGTCTTCGCGCTCACCTACATCATCGCCATCATGCTCTCCATGAGCTGGCCGCTGGCGCTGCTCACCCTCGCCGTTCTGCCGCTGATCATCATCGCTACGAACATCTTCCGCAAGTTCGTCCGCGATAGCTACCGCCGCCAGCGTGCGGCGACGGCCCGCATCAACGCCTTCACGCAGGAGTACGTCTCCGGCATGTCGGTCGTCCAGCTCTTCAATCGCGAGCGACGCGCCTTTGGGGACTACCTGAACATCAACAACGAAAACAAACTCGCCTGGACCGACGCGATCTTCGCCTACGCCCTCTATTACCCGATCGTCGAGCTGCTCAGCTCCACCGCCATCGCGCTGGTCGTGTGGTTCGGGGGCCGCGCCGTGCTGCAGAGCGAAAACGTCCATTGGCTCTCCGCGCACCACTGGATACCGCTCGGCCCCGCTCCCTTCGCCGGCAACTTCGCCCCGCGCTTCTCGCTCTTCGGCACCGTCTCGCTCGGCGTCCTCATCGCCTTCATTCAGTACGCCCAGCGCTTCTTCCGCCCCATCCAGGACCTCTCGGACAAATACAACATTCTGCAGGCCGCCATGGCCGCCTCCGAGCGTGTCTTCAAGCTCCTCGACACCGAACCCGAGCTCCCCGCCGCCGCCCTTCCCACAGCGGGCGACCGCTCCGGCCGCATCGAGTTCCGCGACGTCTGGTTCACCTACCAGCCCCTCACCGAAGATCAACAAGCCGCGTTAGCCCGCAACAGCACACCTTCTCCCCACAACACCAAATCTTCTCCTGCAGCCCCAAGCGCCTCGCTTCTCGGGGAATTGTCATCCCGCAGCGCAGCGGAGGGATCTGCTTTTGCCCCCGCTCACCTCCC
>CAXTBJ010000087.1:0-15116 GCA_964242585.1 uncultured Bryocella sp. | reverse complement strand
GCACCTACGACATGCGCGACTACGGCGGCCTCGCGTCCAAGCACGCCTGGATCGTGACGATGTTCGTCATTACGACGCTCGCGGCCGTGGGTTTGCCCATGATGAGCGGCTTTGTGGGTGAGTTTCTAATCCTGTCCGGCACCAACGTATCGCTTGTTCGCCATCACCTGCTGCCGACCGTCGTCGGCACCACCGGGGTGATCTTCTCGGCGGCGTACATGCTGCTGATGATTCAGCGGGTGTTTTACGGCCAGCTCGGCCTGCGCTCGGAGGAGGTTCGCGGCTGGGACCTGAGTCCGCGCGAGCACCTGGAGATGTGGCCCTTTCTCGCACTGTTCTTGAGCATGGGCGTGGCCTCGCCGTACTGGATGCGTTCCATCGACGGCTTCGGCACCGCCACCGCCGACAAGCCCACGGGTTTTGAGACGAGCCCCATTCGCCACACCGAGGCCGAAAGTTACGGCCCGGTGGCGGCCGTGGCACCCGCACCGCCTGCCGTTTCGCAACGTGCCCCCCAGGAGGTTCGCTAGTGTCCCCCAACCTCCTCGCGCTGTTACCCGAGATCCTCATGACGCTCACCGGCGTGGCGATCATGATGCTTGAACCTGTGCTGCCCCCCACGCGGTCCCGCAAGGGGCTCGGCTGGCTGGCCATCCTGGGCACCGTCGCGGCCGGCGCGGCGACGTGGTATCAGCACCATGTCGTCATGGCCCTGGGCGGCACGCCGATCAGTGCGTTTTACCGCAGTGTGCAGGTGGATGAGTTCTCGGTGTTCTTTCACCTGCTGATCGCCGCGGTGGTCGTCACCGTTCTTTTGGCCTCGCTCGATTACTTCGAGGGTCCCACAACCCACGCGGGCGAGTACTTTGCGCTGGTCGTCTTCGGCGCCACGGGCATGATGTTCATGACCTGCTCGGTGGAGCTGTTGATGGTCTTCATCGGGCTTGAGATTTCATCCATCTCCACGTACATTCTCGCGGGCTTCCGCAAGGGCCAGGCCACGGCGTCCGAGTCGGCGCTGAAGTATTTTCTACTTGGCTCCTTCGCAACGGCGTTCTTCCTGTACGGCATCGCGCTTTGCTTCGGCGCGACCGGTTCCACGGCCATCGGGCCCATCGCCGCCGGCTTGGCGCACACCGCAACGCCGCGCCTGGGCTTTCTGGCCGTTGCCATGGTGCTGATCGGACTCGGCTTCAAGGTGTCCGCGGCACCGTTCCACGTGTGGACACCGGATGTGTACCAGGGCGCGCCGGCGCCGGTGGTGGGGCTGATGTCCACCGCCCCGAAGGCCGCGGCCTTTGCGGTGCTGCTGCGATTTTTGTTCGGCGCCACGCCTTCGCTGCACCATCAGTGGGTGGTATTGATCTACATCCTCGCCGTGGCTTCCATGACGATCGGTAATCTGGGGGCGCTGCTGCAGCGGGATGTGAAGCGTCTGCTGGCATACTCCTCGATCGCCCATGCCGGCTATCTGCTGGTCGCCTTTACCGCAACCGAGCGAAGCGCCATCGCCGGAGCGCTGTTCTACACGGCAGCCTACGCCGCGATGAACGTCGGTGCCTTTCTGGTGCTCACGGAGCTGACCGGCTACAGCGAAGGGGCGCGCTCGCTGGACGACTTCACGGGAATCGCGCAGCGCAAGCCGGGTCTCGCCGCGCTGCTCAGTTTTTTCCTGCTTTCGCTGATCGGCATCCCGTTCACCGGGGGTTTCTTCGGCAAGTTCTACGCCTTCTCCGCCGCCATCGGCAATGGATACGTGTGGTTGGCGATCATCGGGTTGGCCAACTCCGGCATCGCCTGCTTTTATTACCTTCGTTTGCTGGCGGCGCTCTATGGCCGGCCGCTTGGGGACAGCATAGGGTCCGCCCCGGCACGTAAGCTCACCTTTCCCGCAGCCCTGGCCCTGGCCGGTGCGGCGCTGGCCACCTTGGCGCTGGGTATCATGCCCGGTCATCTGCTGAACCTCGTGCAGCGAGCAACGCCGTTGACGCTGCCGGGCTATGTGGACGCGGTCGAAAGCACCTCGCTGCCGGCGATTCCGCCGACCGACAGGACGGCAGGCAAGGTGGAGTAGATCTGCCGGGGTCTTCACACAGGTGTGCTCGCCGGCTGTGAAGGCTCAAGAGGTTGTTCAGGTGATTTGAGCATGAAAAGCCGGTTGCCCTGGGGGTCCACGATCAGTTTCAAGGTCGGATTCTGCCGATAGCCGACCACGGAAAAACAAATGCTGCGAAAGGGCGAATAGGGCGTAATCTCAGCTCGCTTCCAGTCAGGAGCCTTTTTATGCGTCTACAGTTTCTCGTGGCAGCCGCCGCTGTGTTGACGGCCAGCGTCTCCGCCTGCGCCGACACCCTGACCCAAACCCTCCGGCAGACCTACCAGGACGACGGTTCCTCCGAAGAGGACACGGGCGGCATCGCCCTCTTCAACCCGGCTCTGGGAACCCTGAACTCGGTCACGCAGACGCTGTCCGGCCAGATTGTTTTCACAGCATTCTCTGCCTCGGCCGCATACGTCTTCAACGTGAACGGACCCGGCACGCCGATCCAAACCCTGATCACGGAGACCGGCGGTGGCATGATCGACATCTCGGTCACCTCGGGACCCACGCTCGAGGAGGATACCGACCAGTTCGGCCAGCAGTACCAGATCGAGCCCTTCGACCTGGAGGTAATCGACGGTTCCGTCTCCTCCCTCGGAGCGGTTACCGATACTTTCACCTTCAACTACACGCCCGCTGCGGTAACCCCCGAACCTTCCAGCCTCGCGCTGCTGGGCACAGGTCTGCTCGGCGCGGCCGGTGTGGCGAAGCGGCGCTTTGCCTAGGCTCTCGGAATCACCATGGCAGTCTCAGCGGTGGCCGGAAGCCGGGAGCGGATTGGGCAGATGGTACAGAGAACAGGCGAAGCTGGTCTGGTATAGATAACAGGCAAAAGCCAGGACAATCACAGATTCCCTTCGGGAATGACAACGAAGGGCGAAACGCCTCTCCCCCATCAGCTATTTCGCACTGCACGCCTGAAGCATAACCGTACACGGTGCCTCGGGCGCGCCCACGCAGGTGCGAAAGCAGAACAGGCCCTACTCGGCAAACTTCCTTTTAGCTGCGGATTTGTTTTTGACCTTTCGTGACCATTTTTGTGGCCTTGGACGATGCCTGCTTGCCTGGTCTCTTGGCAGCGGCTTTGGCCTTGGAGCCTGCACCTTTAGCCGCGCGTTTGGCGCGCGCAGGCTTTGCGGCGGACTCGTCCTTGAGCGCGTGGTATTCCTCCAGCAGTTCATGCCCCTCGGCAGCCAGCTTTTTGGCGTCCGCTTCGTTCTGCGGCACAGGTTCACCCCAGGCGTGGGCGCTGAGGGCCAGACGGGTCGGCTCGCCTTTGGCATCCTTCATCGGACCGCGCGGATTGGCGAAGTGCCGGCGCAGGAAGGACCCCTTGCGCACCATCTTTTCAGGGGTGTCGGCCGGTCCCTGCACGCCGGGCCGCAGGTGCGCGCCTTCCGTTTTGGCAAAGTATGCGCGGCCTTCCGCGGTGAGTCCGCCTTTGGGATCTTTGCCACCTCGGGGCATGGCGTGGGGAGCGGCCTCTTTTGCGACCTTCGTGCGCTTGGCTGGGATCGACTTGACTGGCATCGATTTAGCGGGAATGGCTTTGGCTGGGGCGGGTCTGGCTGGCTTTTTTGTTGTCATAGGGACGGGTCGCTTTCCAGCTTGGATAGCGATGAGCCGGTTGAGTGTTGCAATCCGGTAGCAAAATCGCCGATGGGCGGGTCAGGGGGTTGCGCTATACTCCGTGCAGTCCCCCGGTTCCAAGAGCTTTGTCTACCCGTAAGTCCATCTAGATCGTATCTTGATCCCTATAAGGAGAGCCCCTTGATCAAGGGTTTTCGTGACTTCATCCTTCGCGGCAATGTGATGGATCTGGCTGTGGCCGTGATCATCGGCGCGGCGTTCACGGCCATCGTGACCGCACTGACCACCAACATCATCAACCCGCTGCTTGGCGCCATTATCGGCAAGCCGAACTTCGATTACCTTATCGGTCATTTCAACGGCGCGGAGATCAGGTACGGCACCTTCCTCACGGCGGTCATCAACTTTCTCCTGATCGCGGCGGTGGTGTACTTTCTGCTGGTGGTACCGACGCAGTACCTGCTCAAACGGTTCAATCCGCCCAAAGCCGAGCCGCCCTCCACCCGCGCGTGCCCGGAGTGTCTGGGAGAGATTCCCCTGGCGGCGAGGCGCTGCAAGTTTTGCGGGCAGCCCGTTTCTCTCACCCTTGCCAGTTAGCCGGCGTTCGCGCCTATTTGAGTTTTTGAGGTCCCTAGATGACGCACCTTCGGGCGGCCGCGGCCGTTCTTTTGCTTGTATCGGGTTTCAGCTTCGCGCAGGAGCCGGCAGGGCCACAGCACGTCTTCGGTTATGGCGATTTCACGGAGCAGGGCCACTGGGACCGCGTCTTCATGGCGGTGCCCGACGCCAAACTCGCCGGCCAACACCTGAAGGAGCTCACCAAGGCACCGCACCCGGCGAGTTCACGCGAGGACTATGCCACGGCGGAGTATGTGGCCGGCAAGTTCAAGGCCGCCGGGCTCAAGACCGAGATCGTTCCCTTCAGGGTGCTGATCAACAAGCCGATCAAGATCGAGATCACCGCCGTGGATGCGATGGGTAAACAGCTCATGGCCGGGCCGACACCCGAGCACGTCGACCCGGGAGCCTACGGCGGCGATCCGTATCAGGACGATCCACGCATCTTGCCCGCCTTCAACGGCTCCTCCGCCTCGGGCGACGTGACCGCAGAGGCCGTGTATGCCAACTACGGGACGCTTGAGGATTTCAAGCAGCTGGCGAAGCTGGGCGTCGACATCAAGGGCAAGATCGTGCTGGTGCGCTATGGCCAGAACTTCCGCGGGGTGAAGGCGTACATCGCGCAGGGGGCTGGGGCCGTGGGGGTGATCATCTACTCCGACCCGGCGGACGACGGCTACGATCGCGGCGATAAGTATCCGCGTGGGCCCATGCGGCCCGACTCCGCCGTGCAGCGCGGGTCGGTGCAGTTCCTGCCGCTGTATCCCGGCGATCCCGAGACGCCCGGTGTCGCATCCACCCCGGAGCTGCCCGATTCGAAGCGCATCACGGACCCGGCGAAGATGAATCAGCCGTCGATTCCGGTGAACCCGCTGAGCTACAAGGATGCCGCGCCGATTCTGGAGGCGATGCACGGGGCGGCCGTTCCGCATGACTGGCAGGGCGGCCTGCCGTTCGCCTATCACCTGGGTGGCGGTGGGGATGGCAGCGGCGCGGTGAGGGTCCATATGCATCTGGAGCAGGACTACCAGCGGCGCACCATCTGGGACGTGATCGGCACTATTGAGGGAACGGACCCCGCGGCCAAGGACGCGTGGGTCGTCGCGGGCAACCACCGCGACGCGTGGGTGTATGGCGCGGTCGATCCCAACAGCGGTACGGCGGCGATGCTGGAGACGGCACACGGCCTGGGCGAGCTGCTGAAAGAGGGATGGAAGCCGAAGCGGACCATCGTCATCGGCAGCTGGGACGCCGAGGAGGAGGGCCTGATGGGCTCCACCGAATGGGCCGAGGCGCATGCCGCGCAGCTGAGCCACGCGGTGGCCTACTTCAACACGGACGTGGCCGTCTCCGGGCCGAACTTCAACGCCTCCGCCGTGCCTTCCCTGAAGGGCTTCATGCGAGACGTGACGCGCGAGGTGCCCAGCCCCAAGGGCGGCACGGTGTATGAGCACTGGAAGGAGGACCAGGCGGCAAGTCCACGCCGCCGCGGCACGGCTGCCAATCCGTTCAGCGCGCCTTCAAACTCGAACGTGAATGCGGACGATGTGCGGGTAGGGGATTTAGGCTCGGGTTCGGACTACACACCGTTCATCCAGCACCTCGGCGTGCCTTCGACGGATATGGGCTCTGACGGGCCGTACGGCGTATATCACTCCGCATTCGATAACTACAACTGGTTTATCCGCAACGCGGACCCCACCTTTGTGTATGAGCAGCAGCAGGCGCGCGTCTTCGGCCTCCAGATCCTGCACATGGCCGATGCGCAGGTGTTGCCCTACGATTACCGGCAATACGGCCTGGAGGTGCAGAGCTACATCGCCGCTGCCCAGACCCGGGCGACCGCAGCGGGCCTGCACGTGAACTTCGAACCCGTGTTGAACGCGGCAACGGCCTTCGAAGCGGCCGGGGACCGTACTATTTTGAGACAGACGGCGCTCACTTCGGGGTCGGGGAAGGCCGATCCACAGGCTCAGGAGCGGCTGAATGTCCTATTACGAGACACTGAGACGGCCCTGCTGAATGAGCAGGGGCTGCCGAAGCGTCCCTGGTTCAGACACACCATCTATGCACCGGGTGAATTCACCGGCTATGCCGCGGTCGTGATCCCCGGTGTGAATGAGGGCATAGATGCTGGAGATTCCGCACGAACGCAAGCGCAACTGGATGCTCTGACGGCGGCGCTCAAGCGGGCCGCAGCCGTCCTGGGCAAGGCAACGATGTAGTTACCAGAGGGTATTACCGGCATGTGGCAGTGATGAAATTCCGATTTGTGCCGATGATGAGGTTGCGGGCGTAGAGAACACACTTCGCTGAACCCAATCCCGCCGGAGGCTCACATGTACACCCTTCTTCTTATTGGCTGCATCCTCGCTGTCACCCTGTGTCCCCTGCTGCTCGACGCGATTCTTACCTGGCGAGAGACGCATCCACGGCGTCGGCCCTTCCATGCCGCTCACCATCCGGCTGGCCTGACGCTGGTTTCGCCGCGGTTGCAATAGCCGCCCTCTATTCGCAGAAGGCCACCCCGCTCGGAGGTGGCCCTTCGGGAACAGCATGAACGGATGTGCCTAGCCGCGGAGCGCCATCTGCTCCGTCACGATCTGGGTCAGATCCGGCTTCTTCAGGCCGTGCACCTCTTCGTTGAATTTATCCACTTTACTGGACCAGTTCATCGAGCAGAACTTGGGACCGCACATGGAGCAGAATGCCGCCTCCTTGTAGTAGTCGTCCGGAAGGGTTTCATCATGCATACCGCGCGCGGTTTCGGGGTCGAGAGACAGGGCGAACTGCTTATCCCAGTCGAAGGTATAGCGAGCGTGCGAGATGGCGTCGTCACGGTCGCGCGCACCGGGCCGATGGCGGGCGATATCGGCCGCATGGGCCGATATCTTGTACGCGATGATGCCGTCCTTGACGTCTTTCTCGTTCGGCAGGCCAAGGTGCTCCTTGGGGGTGACGTAGCAGAGCATCGCCGCGCCATGCCAGCCGATCATGGCCGCGCCAATGGCCGAGGTGATGTGGTCATAGCCGGGCGCAATGTCCGTAACGAGCGGGCCAAGCACGTAGAAGGGCGCGCCGTCGCAGAGCTCGACCTCTTTTTCTACCTGCTCCTTGATTTTATCCATCGGGACATGGCCTGGGCCCTCAATCATGACCTGCACATCATCCTTCCAGGCCTGACGCGTCAACTCACCCAAGGTCTTCAGTTCGGCAAATTGCGCCTCGTCGGAGGCATCGGCCACGGAACCGGGCCGCAAACCGTCGCCCAGCGAGTAGCTGACATCGTATTTCGCCATCAGTCGGGTGATGCGGTCGAAGTTTTCATAAAGAAAGTTCTGTTTGTGGTGTGCGGTCATCCACTGCGCCATGATCGCGCCGCCGCGGCTTACGATGCCCGTGATCCGTTTGGACACCATCGGGATGTATTGCACCAGAACGCCGGCATGAATGGTGAAGTAGTCCACGCCCTGTTGCGCCTGCTCCTCGATGACCTCGAGATACAGGTCGATATTCAGATCCTCGACGCGCTTCACGCGGCCCAGCGCCTCATAAAGCGGCACCGTGCCGATGGGCACGGGCGAATGGCGCAGAATGGCCTCGCGAATCATGGGAATATCGCCGCCGGTCGAAAGATCCATTACCGTGTCCGCGCCATAGTGCACGGCCGTGTGCAGCTTGCGCAGTTCCTCTTCCACGTTCGAAACCAGCGCCGAGTTGCCGATGTTGGCGTTGATTTTGCAAAGCGATTCTATGCCGATACACATCGGTTCGAGCTCGGGATGATTGATGTTGGCGGGGATAATCATCGTCCCCTTGGCGATCTCCGCGCGCACCAATTCGGCGGAGATCTTTTCCTTGTGCGCCACAAAAGCCATCTCTTCGGTGATCAGGCCGTTGCGCGCGAAGTGCATCTGGCTCACGTTGGTGTCGCCGGTGCGCGCTGCCTCTTGCTTGCGCTTCACGATCCAATCCTTGCGGGGCTGCGGCACGCCGTAGCGTGTTTCGGCGTCGTGACCCGTGCCGTGACCCTTACCGTTTTCCGCCGCCGCAAGGCCGTGCTCGAATGTGCTCATCTGTTCCAAATCCCCCGTTCGGGTTCGCCGCCGACCCCGGTGCGCTACGCCCGCTGTTATCGCCAAAGTATACGCCGAGCCCGCCCCTCAGCCGGCATGGGACTAGCATGGGAGCATGTATCGCTTTTGCCCTGCCATTCCGCTCGCCGTCTGTCTGTGTCTTTGCGCACATGCCCAAAAGGCAGGCCAAAGCATGGGTGTGCTCGGCGATTGGCGCGAGCCCGGCGGCTCCATTCTGGAGGTTTTTCCCTGCGGTCCCGAGATTTGCATGCGGGTGATGACCCTGCGCCCGAACACCCCACACTTCGATACCCGCGACCCGGACCCGGCCAAACGCGCACTGCCTCTGTGCGGTTTCCGCATAGGCTACGGCTTTCATCCCGAAGGCGCGACCAAAGCAGTGGGCGGGCATGTCTACGATCCGCAATCGGGCAACACGTACCATGGCGAGATGCACAGCACGGACGACACGCTTCACCTGCGTGGCTATGTCTTGATGTCACTTCTGGGGCGTACGGAGAAATGGCAGCGTGTGCCCGCCCAAACCGAGCCCTGTCACGAACATTAGCGCAGTTCTTCCCGATGCCGTGGCGCCGTGGGCTGAGCTATGTACGGAGGTCGAGCCGTTCTATCCGAACGCCGGCAGGGGGCGGATGCCGTTTGGTTTCGAGCGGAACTCAGGGTTTACTGTTTCGACGATGTCGACGACGCGGCAGTCCGCTCCGTCGAGCGGCGTCTCTAGTTTTGCATGATGAGCAGAGCGACTCCATGTCTCGCGATGGTTCGCGAGTAGAGTCCGCGATGACGGCCAAGGTCCTGGTGCTGCCACACATCATGCAGGGTGGCGCCCTGAGGGAAGCCGACGGTGGCGAGGTCGAAGGACACCTCGCGCGAATCACCCGCGGTATTGAAGATACCAACGGCAACCCGGTTGAGGGACATCGGCTTGGTCCAGACGGAGAAGTCGCCGTGCTGGAAGACGAGTTCGCCCTGCTTGCCGAATCCGTCCTGATCGATGGCGATTGCTTCGCGGTTGAGCAGGATGTTCTTGTCCTCGGTGGTCATGTTGCTCAGGTCGTTGCCGGCAAGCAGCGGCGCGGCCAGCAGAACCCACCGGCTCATGTGCGCTCTGTACTCATCCTCGGTCATTTTTCCATTGCCGATCTCAAGCATGTCCGGATCGTTCCAGTGACCGTGTCCGGCGTACGGCGAAAGCCCCATCTGCTCCATACCGATGATGGTCATACGATCGAAGGTGTCGTTGATGTCGTCCGTGGTGCGCCAGAGCTGTGCACCGACGCTTGGGCCCCACTTCCAGACCTCATCGATGCCGTATTGGCACAGGCTGTACACGATGGGCCGATGCGTGGCACGCAGAGCATCCCCCATCGTGCGAAAGGCGTCGATCATCAGGCGATAGGCCCCAGCCGGATTACCGTGATCGCGCTGCACCATGTCTCGCATGGGGTCCTGCAGGGAGCAGAGATCGTATTTCAGATAATCGACACCCCAGGCAGCGTACCTTTGTGCATCCTGCACCTCATGGCCCAGACTGCCCTCGTAGCCGCCGCAGGTTTTCGCTCCAGGGGACGAATAGATGCCGAATTTCAGGCCTTTGGAATGGATGTAGTCGCCAAGCCCCTTCATATCGGGAAAGCGGCTGTTCGGGTGCAGCAGGCCGCTCGCGTCGCGCGTCCCCTGCCAGGTATCGTCCACATTGACATACACGTAGCCGGCGTCGCGCATGCCGGTGCTCACCAGCAGGTCGGCCGCGGATCGCACATCGGCATCGGTCACGTGTCCGGCGAAGTGATTCCAACTGTTCCAACCCATGGGAGGAGCGGCCGCGAGCCCGGACTGGGCCGCAAGCGAGGTGGTGCACGTGAATACGCAGGCAGCGAGGAAGGTCTTGATCCGAGGCATCACTACTTTGCTCCGTACTGCTCGACCTGATGCTCAATGCTTACATTTTGCCACGGTCCAACTTCGCCTGCAGCCTCCCGACTGAAACCATTTCCTGCGACACGTACCATGAAGACACATTTCCCAACCCGTGTCTTCATCGGGCAATAGCGCACATCCAGGCAACACCGCATTTTTACGTGGTGCCTGTTGAGCGCACCGCTTCACAGAGCGCCGGGGCCCTAAATCAATTCAGTTGGCCATAAAGCTCTGTGGTCAGAAAGGGACGGAAGGGCCCGACCACGAAGGTCATGAGTAGCTCCTGCGCGCAAAGGAATTTAGAGTCGCGAAACCCTGCAGCACCCAACGCGATGCTCTTCTTTTCAAGGATGCCTTCGAGCGCCACCCGGATCTTTGCGGTGTCGATCACGACTCCCTCCTCGGTAACGGCCTTGTACCTGTTCCATTGCCATAGCTGGGCACGCGAAATCTCCGCAGTGGCTGCATCCTCCATCAGATGGAAGATCGGTACACAGCCCAGCCCGCGCAGCCAGGACTCGAGATAGATCAGGCTGATCTCAATATTCCGCACGAAACCTTCTTCCGTGATCCTTCCGGACGGGATTTCGAGCAGATTCGCGGCCGTGATCGTCCTCGGATGCTCGTCCCGCCGCGCAATCTGATTCGGCTCGGGCATCCACTCGTCAAAGATCTCTCTTGCAAGGCCTACCAGCCCAGGGTGGGCTACCCATGTGCCGTCGTGACCCGCCTTTACCTCACGAAGTTTGTCCTTTCGCACTCGCTCCATGGCTGCCGCATTGGCGTCGGGATCATTGCGGATCGGGATCTGCGCCGCCATGCCACCCATGGCGTGCGCTCCACGCCGATGGCAGGTCTGGATCAAGAGATCCACGTAGGACGCGAGAAAGGGCTGTTCCATCGTCACATCGCCGCGCTGCGGAAGAACGAACGCCGGATTGGCATTGAATTTCTTAATGAAGCTGAAGATGTAGTCCCATCGACCGCAGTTGAGCCCGACCGAATGCTCCCGAAGCTCATACAGGATTTCATCCATCTCAAAGGCCGCGGTGATGGTTTCGATCAGGACGGTCGCGCGGATGGTTCCACGCTTGATGCCGGCCGCATCCTCGCTGAAATTGAAGATGTCGTTCCACAGCCGAGCTTCCAGATGGCTTTCCAGCTTGGGAAGGTAAAAGTACGGTGCGCTTCCGCGGTTCATGAGGATGCGATAGTTGTTGACGAAGTAGACCCCGAAGTCGAAGAACGAGGCCGGTATCGAACCGTGTGGACCTCCCCAGTGCTTCTCCTCCATATGAAGTCCGCGCGGACGAACGAAGAGCACGGCAGGGTCGTGATTTAGCTCATAGCGCTTCCCTTCCGGCGAGGTATAAGAGATATCGCCGGAGTTGGCGTCATGCAGGTTTTGCTGGCCTTGAAGGATGTTCGCCCAGGTGGGCGCGGTCGAGTCTTCAAAGTCGGCCATGAAGACCTTGGCTCCGGAGTTCAGGGCATTGATCACCATCTTGCGATCGGTCGGCCCGGTAATCTCCACCCTGCGGTCCCGTATCTCCCCCGGCACGGGGGCCACGGACCAGTGCGACTCACGGATGGCCCGAGTTTCAGGGAGAAACTCGGGCAGCTTTCCCTGGTCGAACTCAGCCTGCCGCACCGCACGCCGGTTCAGCAGGTTCAATCGTGTCGCCCCGAAGTGCAAGTCGAGTTCCTGAAGAAAATTCATGACGTCGGGTGAAAGAACGTTATGGACCGAGGCGGGAGGGCGAACGTATTGCGTACGACGAGATTCCAAGAGGGTTTGCATGAAGATCTCCGTGGTGATTGCTGGATGAGGCAGCTGTGGGGTCGGCTGCGAAGGGCAGCGACGATCTATGGCGTAGCCACCGCTTCGATTTCGAATTGTTCTTCCTCGGTCGATCCCGCCATGGCGTTGGTGGAGGTCTCCCCGCCGGAGATCGTCGTAGATACGAGATCAAAGTAACCGGTTCCGACGAAGCGCTGATGACGCACCGCGCCGTATCCCTGGTCGGCCGCAGCGAACTCGCGCTGCTGCAGCTTCGAATAGGCGAACATGCCCTCGGCGGCGTATGCCCGTGAAAGATCGAAGACCGACAGATTCAAGGCGTGAAATCCCGCGAGCGTTACAAACTGAAACTTGTAGCCCATCTCTCCAAGCCTGTCCTGAAAGGAGGCGATCTCGCGATCACTCAATTTCTGCCTCCAGTTGAAGGAGGGAGAACAGTTGTAGGCAAGCAGCTTGCCCGGAAAGCGAGCATGAATCGCTTCGGCAAAACGCTTCGCCTCCTCGAAGTTCGGTTCCGAAGTCTCGCACCAGATGAGATCGCAATACGGCGCATAGGCAAGCCCGCGCGCGATGGCAATCTCCAGGCCACCCCGTATCCGACAGAAGCCTTCTACCGTTTTTTCGCCGGTGATGAAGGGCACGTCCGCGGGATCGCAGTCGCTGGTGATCAATTGAGCGCCGTTTGCATCGGTGCGGGCGATAAGAACCGTCGGGACTCCCAGTGAGTCCGCCGCGAGCCGCGCAGCCGTCAGCTTTTGAATGGCCTCGCGCGTAGGCACCAGGACCTTGCCGCCCATATGACCGCACTTCTTGGCCGAGGAAAGCTGATCTTCAAAGTGCACACCGGCGGCGCCCGCCTCGATCATCGACTTCATCAGCTCGAACGCATTCAACACACCGCCAAAGCCGGCTTCGGCGTCCGCGACGATCGGAAGCATCCAATCGGTTTCGCTCGAACCTTCGCTGAAGGCGATTTGATCCGCCCGAAGCAGCGCGTTGTTGATCGCCTTCACAACCTGAGGAACGCTGTTTGCCGGATATAAGCTCTGGTCGGGGTACATCTGTCCGCCCGTGTTCGCATCGGCGGCAACCTGCCATCCGCTCAGGTAGATGGCTTTCAATCCGGCCTGAGCCATCTGCACAGCCTGATTTCCGGTGAGCGCTCCGAGCGCGGCTACATGTTTCTTGCCCTGCAGTATGTCCCACAGCTTGTCTGCTCCCTGGCGCGCCAAGCTGTGTTCGACCCGAACTGAGCCTCGGAGGGTATAGACGTCCTCAGCCGTGTAGAGGCGGTCGATTCCGGTCCACCGTTCCCCATGCCACTCCTTCTCAATCTGCTCGATTTCCTGCTGCTTGTTCATCTCTATCTCCTCGATCGCTCGGGTCTGTGTGACAGGATTGAGTACACCTGAGAAGCCAAGGCGTCACAAGCAGAGGTGGGACAAGTCGGCCTAGCGAACGGTTCATGCCATCTTTGACCGAAGCGAGGCTGGGCTACGAGGACGGTAGTCCTGCGGAGGCCACGTGAGAGCTCTGGGATAGGGCTCGATTATTTGTGATCGGTGTCGGACGCGGCGAAGCGCGGCGAATGAGAGGAAGTTTCAGAAACGCGAGGGATGTGGGCCTTACAACTCGCCGGTCCGGCCGGAGTTCCGGACGAGTCGCCGCACCTTCTTAGGGGACATCGCCAGCTGCTTGGCCACGCGTGAGATTTTGCGACCTTCACGGAGCCAGATCTTCGTTACATACAACTCAGCGAACTGCTCCATTACCTCTTGCAGCGTCTTTCCTGTGACGATGCCTTGCGACCACTCCCGCAGGGTGTCGTCGATACCGATGGTTTGCAGCAGTTTTGCCTTCATCACGTTCAGCTCGTCGACAACGTAATCGGCATCACCGGGCTCGATCAGGCCTCCGGCCAGATCGACACAGCGGCGTGCCAAGCTGTAATCCTGAAAATAGTTGTTTGCGGCAACTTCCCCAAGAGCAAGCTGCGCGTTCACCAACAACCGCTTGTTCTGGGTCGTTTGCGCCAGATCGATCGCTTCCAGGCAATACTGCTTCGCCGCGCGCGCAAAGGACGGAGCATCTTCAAGATGGCCGAGCAACTCTTCAACATGGGCATTCTGGAGCAGGCCGCTCAAGATGCGGACGCGGGTCTTCAGCACCACGTTGTTCGTTGCTTCAGCGATCACATAAGCCCTGTCCGCCTCGCGGCCGGCCCGCTCAAGGTCGCCGACATCGAGATGCAGATGCCCGGCATTCAGCAGTGCGGCGGCAAGGCCTGCCTGGTGCCCATGCAAAGCATAGATATTTTTGGCGCGTTCCAGTTCTTCGATGGCGCTTCGGTAAAGGTCCCGATGCTGCTTATGCAGCGGCGCAAGTTTTACCTGCTGAGGCGGCGGCGAGGCGGATCGCGACTCACGGCGAGACGCGGCCGCATCGATTTGCCGTTTCAGCTGCAGGGCGATCAGACGTTTGACGAAGGCGAGGTTGGTGATGGCACGAGCGAGATTTGGGTGGTGCGGCTGGCGCGCCTCATAGAAGACAACGGCACGATGGAAGTGCTCCAGGGCCCGCAGGTAATCTCCCTTGCGACGGACGATTCGTCCCCGGGCCGATTCGATGTTGCCCAGCGCGATGGAATGATCGGTGAGCCTTAGAACCTTCTCCGATTCGTCGAAGATACGGAGCGCTTCCGTCACGTTTCCACGCTGAAACACGAGCCATCCCTGCTGCACCTGGATCACAGCCAGCACCACCTCGGACTCGGGTGTGGAGGCGACGATTTCGCGAGCTGCTTCTATGTGCTCCAAGGCCTTCTCGTAGTCGGCCTGCTTGCGGTGAGCCCGGCCCTTCCAAAGGTGTGCCAGCGCCCGGAGGTCCGAATCAAGCAGCTCGGCATCTACGCGGAGAGCAACGTCGAGAATCCGCCTCGACAGGTCGGCATCGTCCAGGGCCAGCGCGACGAACGCTTCGGTCATACTCA
>CAXTBJ010000086.1:0-15175 GCA_964242585.1 uncultured Bryocella sp. | reverse complement strand
CCGGTGTTGGTGAAATTGCAGCGGCCGCCGCCGGAGATGAGGATCTTGCGGCCGGGACGCGGGCCACTGTCCAGCAGCAGCACTCGGCGACCGCGCCGGCCGGCTTCAAAGGCGCAGAACAGCCCCGCCGCCCCTGCGCCCAGGACGATAACATCGGCATTTGCGGCTCCGGTCGGCACCTGTCCAGTTTCTCAGATGGCAGCCCGCCGTTCGGCCGCTTCGGGCCAGCTGCGGCAAAAGACAGGACCTTTCCACGACAACCGAGCCCCGCCTACGGCCGGTTTACCTTGAACTTATAGGTCAGTTGCAGGTAGCCGAGCGTCAGCGGTGGAGCTTTGCCGTTTTCGGTGAGCACGCGGCCCGGGAACAGGTGGCCGACGCCGACCTGAACGTCGAGGTATTTGCGGAAGAGATAGTCCGTGGAGGCGTCGAAGCCCTGGCCGATATCGTCGCTGGTGAAGCCCGCCGTGGGCGCTTTGATCAGTACGGTGGCCCCCGTGGCATATACGCCGTCGTGTACGGAGGCCACATGGAGATACTCATTCTGGAACAGAACCGTCCAGCCCTCCCTGGGCTCCAGGTCCAGATTCACGCGGGTTTCCGTGATGTTTTGGAAGCCGAAGAGATCAACGAGACCGAAGGCGTTGTGGTTGCTGGGGTAGAGCTGGTCAAAGGTGCCGAGGCGAAGGGGATCGCGCTGCGTATTCCCGGTGGCATAGTCGTATTCGCCGACGAGGCGCGGCTTCCAGGGCAGGTTTCGGGCGAGATAGCCGGCTTTGGCATAGCCGGCTCCGGCGTGAACGGATTCGTTGGCGAAGGCGCCGCGCTGCAGGGCGCCCATGAGGTCGTACTCAAAGTCACCGTGGACGTGACCGTTCACCTCCGCACCGAAGGTGGTTTCGAGCTCGCCCCCATGCACGCCCTGCTGGCCGGTGACATCCGCCGCCCGGCGAAGGTAGACGAAGGGCTGGATCTGAGTGTGAGGCACGATCGTAGTCAGGGTGCCGACGACGCCGTAGAAGGTCAGTCCCGGGCCGTGCTTATCGAGCGAGGTGGGATGCGTCGTGACGACCGAGGTGGCAAAGGCCTCGACCCAGTCCTTGTTGCCGTAATGGGCGTCGAAGCCGTCCCAAGAGCGGCTGTTGTTGGTCCAATCGCTGATGCCGACCAGGCGCTCACTGCCGAAGCGCAGCATCTGCCGGCCCGTCACCAGATCGAGCCTGGGGAGGGGGTGGATATCGAGATAGCCCTGAAACAGGTCGAACTGGTTCCGCTGGTTGGAGGCGACCTGCGGCAGCGGAAGGCCCAGCGCGTGGGTGTCCTGAAACTGCAGGTAGCCGCGCAGAAAGGAGGCAGGGCGGATGGTGAGGCCGCCGCGGGCACGCGTGAGCTCGTAGATGCGGTCGTTGGAGGAGACCTGGTTCAGCGAGGTTTGACCCTCGGTGCGGCCGCGCAGCTCCATATCCAGCGTAAGCCAGGCCGGCAGCGGGTTCCATTGCAGGGGTTGGACCGGCTCACGGGAGCCGGGGTAGTCGAAGTAAACGGGCCTTTGCGCGATCGCGCTGGGGAGAAACCCGATGCTGAGCAGGGCGAAAAATGCCGCCAGGCTGCGATTGTTTTTGCGCAAAAGATCGTAGGGTGAGGGCCCGGTACCCGGGGCAGTGCTGCGACTAAGAACGCTCTCAGGCAACCTTGGATCAGGGGAACGACGCGGGGCTGATCGGTTCACAGAGAACTAAGAACCGGTTGTGCCGTTCGGCGTTGCTCGGCGGTTGGGAACGGGGATGCAGGAGAAGAGACGGCAACAGGGGAGGGGCTGCGATTTTCGGGAAGGACAAAAGGCAACGGCAGATGCGGATTCCCTTCGGGAATGACAACGGCAACGGCAAACGCGGATTCCCTTCGGGAATGACAAGAAAAGCAACAGCAACGACCAAGAAAAGCAACAGCGATGACCAAGAAAAGCAACAGCGATGACCAAGAAAGCAACAGCAATGACCAAGAAAAGAACAGCAATGACAGAGAAAAGCAACGGTAGGGAAATTAGAAGGTCAGTTTGCCGGCCACCTGCAGGATGCGGGTTTCGCGGGCGCCGTTTACGGTGCCGAAGGTGGTTGAGGTGAGGGAGGTAACGACGGAGTTGTAGTTGGTGTGGTTCAGGACGTTGAAGGCCTCGCCGCGCAGCTGGAAGGTGAGGTTTTCAAAGAGGCGGAAATTGCGGAACAGGCCGACGTCCTGGCGGTTATAGCCGGGCAGGGTAACCGCGCCGCGCTTCTCGTCGCCGGGTAGGCCGACGGCGGCGTTCGGAGCGGCGAAGGCTGCGGTATTGAACCACTCGGTCTTGGACTTCAGCCCCGGCCCCACCTCCGGGTTGGCGATCTGGTCGGGCCGGAAGGAGGCCGGGCTGCTGCCGTTGATGGCCAGCCCCGCGACATCGGTGAAGGTGGTCGTGGTGCCGAAGACCTGGCCGCCCTGCGAGGCGGTGACGGTGGTGGGAAGGCCGGTGCTGAGGGCGACGATGCCGGAGACCTCCCAACCGCCCACTACGCGGCCAACGAGGCCTTGCTGCGCGTGGTACCAGGGCAGATCCCAAATGAAGTCGATCGTGGCGAAGTTGTTGCGGTCATAGGCGGCGCGGCCGTACTCGGCGTTGATGTTCGTGCGGTCCTGCGGGGCGCTGGAGCGGTCGCCGATGGGACCGTTCGACAGGTTGCGCTGCCAGGTGTAGTTGCCGGTGATCTCGCTCTTGCCGCGGAAGCGCTTTTTGACCGAGAGCTGCAGCGAGTTGTAGTTGGAGTTGAAGATCGGCTCGACGGCATACATGCCGGCGTAGCCCTTGTAGGGACGAATCTGGTTGGCGAGCTGCGTGTTGGCGGTCGAGGCAAAGCCGCCCACGGGCAGGATGCCGGCCGCCTTCGCGGCCCCGGGCGCCAGCGAGTTGATGTCCACGTAGCCGATCAGGTGGGTGTCATGGCTGCCGTAGTAGCCGAGATCGAAGAGCAGACTGGAGCTGAGTTGCTGCTGCAGATCCAGCGAATACTGCTGCGAGTAGGGCGAATGGAACAGCGGCGCGGTGGCGTAGAACGGCGTCGGCGGGGTGGGCAGCGCGGCGGCCTTGGCGGTGCCGCCGGTGGGGTTGTCGAAGGAGGTGTAGCTGTAGTTGGCCGTGGTGGGCAACGGCGGGTCGGAGAAGGCATTCTGCTCGTAGTCGCCGAAGAGCGTGGCGTCATAGGCGATACCGTAGCCGCCGCGGAGCGAGGTTTTGCCGTCGCCGAAGAGGTCATAGGCGAAGCCGAAGCGCGGGGCGAGGTTGATCCTGTCCGCCTGGCCCACTTGCGCACCATAGGGTGACTGGTGGCCGGTGACGCCGTAGGTCGCGGGGCTCACATAGCCGAGGCCGTTCAGCGTGTCATAGGCGGGGTTGGGCGTGACACCGCCGGCGCAGGTGGCGCCCGTGACGCAGATATTGCCTGCATTATCGATGGTGGGGGCATTGGCGGGCACGAAGAGCGAGGGGAAGAAGTTCGACAGCAGACCGCTGGAGTCGGTGGGCTGGGCGAAGTAGCTGTAGCGTGCGCCAAAGTTGAGTGTGAGGCGCGGGGTCACTTTCCAGTTGTCCTGCGCGTAGGCCTCGATGGTGTTGGCGTGGAGGTTCGGGGTGCGCGGCACGGGCGACTGCGAAAAGCCGCCGGTGACGGTGCCGGTGAGGAAGTTGGCAAAGGACTGGTAATAAGCTACAGCTTCGGCGTTGGTCTGCGAGGCCGTCGGCAGCTGTGCCTTGGAGGACGAAAAGCTGAAGGTGCCCAGGTTGACGCCGGTGGCGTTTTCGGTCTTCTGGTAGCGGTCGTAGCTGGCCCCGACGATGAGCGTGTCGTTGCCGAAGACGCGCGTGATGTTGCCGAAGACGTTGTGATTGCGGTTGAAGTCGTTGTAGATGCCGGCGTCGGTGAGACCGGTGTAGCCGGTAAAGCTGATATTGGGGATCGTGCCGAGCACGTTCGTAAACGGCAACGGCACCTTGATATCCGGCGAGCTGGCCAGCAGCGCGGAACCGGCGGGGCGGCTCTGGATAGAGCCGTAGGAGTAGGCGTAACCCGCATCCATCAGCAGCTTCGGCGAACGGACATAGGTGATGTGCCCGAGCTGCTGCGTGCCGGGCGAGACCGTGTTGGTGGTCTGCACGCCGGGCAGGGCGGCGGTAGCGCTGCTGCCGTAGCCGAGCGGCTCCTGGGTGGGAATGCTGTCATGGATAAAGCGGTAGAAGCCGGTGAACTTTTCGCCGAAGGCCTGATCGATGCGCACCAGCTCCTGCGTGTCGTTGTAGATGTTGCGGGCGTTGTAGTTGAAGGCGTGGACGTCCTGCGTGGGATTTGGGTTGGGCAGGGGAACGTTCGTGAAGACGTCCTTGAGGTAGGCCTGCGCGGTGGGTGAGAAGGAGGCCGTGGGGATCTGGGTCACGCCGCCGTTGGCGCAGGAGACCCCGGCCCCGACGAAGCTGGTACAGACCGGCACGGGGAAGGTCCCGGCACGCTCGGCGGCGGTGGGAACCGCATCGGTGACCGCGCTGTAGCTGATGACGCGGCGGAACTCCTGCGAGACGAAGAAAAAGGTTCTATCGTGGCCGTTATAGATCTTCGGCAGATAGACCGGACCGCCGAGGGTGTAGCCGAAGTCGTTGTAGCGCAGCGGCGGCCGCGCGAGGAACTGGCTGGGTAAGGCGTAGTTTTTGTCGGCCCAGGAGTTGGCGTTCAGATCGTTATTGCGGAAGAACTCGTAGGCTCCCCCGTGCAGGCTGTTGGTCCCGGAGCGGGTGACGACGTTGACCTGGCCGGCGGCGGAGCGGCCAAACTCGGCGGAGTAGACGCCGCGTTCGGTCTTGAACTCGGCGATGGCGTCGACGGACGGAAAGGTGAGCAGCGTCAGGTTGGAGCCGCGGTCCACGTTGTCGGCACCGTCGATCGTCCAGTTATTCGCGCTGGTGCGCTGGCCGTTGACGGAAAAGGAGACCGTGTTGGCGAGGCCGGAGGGCGCGGTCGGGCCGATGTAGATCTGGTCGGTGGTGCCGGTATAGTCCACGCCGGGCTGCAGGGTCAGCAGTTGCTCGTAGTTGCGCGTGCTGAGCACCAGTTCGCGCGCCTGATTGCCGGAGATGAGGCCCGCGCCGGCAGCGTCCTCCAAATCCACCTGCACGCGGTCCGCCTCCACACTGACGGTTTCGGCGGCGTTGCCGACGGTCAGCGCGCGGTTCACGGTCAGGCGGTCGTCCACATGCAGAATGAGGCCGCTGACCTGCTCGGCCTTGAAGCCGGTGTCGGTAATCCGGACCGTGTAGGTCCCGAGCGGCAGGGAGCTGGCGGTATAGAAGCCGGAGCCGTTGGTTTTCAGCGTCCGGATGGTGGCGTTGCGGTCGGTGTTGATCAGCTCGACGACGGCACCCTTCACCTGTGCGCCGCTGGGGTCCACCACCGTACCGCTGATGGAGCCGGTAACCTCCTGCGCGTGGGCTGCGCCGGCCGGCAGCAGCAGGGTGACGGCGGCGAGGGCGAGCGACGGCAGACGGCGTGCGGAAATGATCAACGGTGGTCCTCCAACGGCAGGGAAAGCGGGCTGGGCGGCGCGGTGCCTAGAGGTCTCGCTGATGCCAAGAGGTCTCGCTGATGCCAAGAGGCTTCGCCCCGAAGACAGCTTTGCCGCGTATTAGGTTGGGTGAAGCATGGGTTACCACGCATGGTAGCGCATACGGTAGGAGGAAAAGGCGGGATTCCCTAAGGAACCCGCCTTTCGGGGGCGTGCGAGGCGAAGCAGCGGTTAGAAGATGAAGCGGCCCAGCAACTGGAGCTGGCGCGCGCCGTAGATGACGTTGGAGGTGCTGGCGGGGCTCATGAACTGTGCCGAGGAGGCCGGCAGCGGGGCCAGGCAGCCGACGTTACCGGTGGTCGCCGCCGGGCACCCGGAGTTGCCCGGGGCCGTGTAGGCGACAAGGGCCGTATTCACCGACAGGATGTTGCGGTGGTTGACAAGATTGAAGGCTTCGCCGGCGAGCTCGAAGTGGTAACGGTCCTTGAAGAGCGGAAACTCGCGGGAGACCCGGGCGTCAAGGTTGTGCACACCGGGTCCCTTGAAGCCGTTGCGGCCGGCGATGAAGTCCGGCACGCGGGCGCTCGGTCCGGAGGTGAAGGCCGCGTTGCTGACGCCGGCATCCGTGGTGAGGGCGCGGCCGGGGGTGCCGAGCGCGCCGCTGGTCAGATAGCTGATCGCGCCGCTGACGGTCGCGGTGACCGGCTCGCCGCTCTGCGCCGTGTAGGTGCCGGAGAGCTGCCAGCCATTGGCCGCATAGGCCGCGAAGCGATTGCCGATGGGTAGATTGGTGCGCCCGACGAGGGTACCGACGAAGCGGCTGCGGATGTCGAGGTCGGAGCGCGCGTACTCCGCGCTGCGGCCCTGACGACGGCCTAACGCGAAGGGGATCAGCGGCGCGTCGGTGCCGTTGAAGGTGCCGTTGCCGCCATAGGTTTGCCCGCCGTCCAGAGCCTTGGCCCAGGTGTAATTGGCCAGCACCTCCACCCCGCGGGTCATGGGCTTGCGCACCGTAGTGACGAAGGAGTGGTAGTTGGAGTTGACGTCCGAGAAGCCCGTCGCGACCGTGCCGACCGTGGAGTCGATGCGGTTCACGTAGATGTTTTGCTCCTGCGCTGAAAGCTGGCCGGTGGAGGGATTGGTGTACTGGTAAGTGTGATTGGTGAGCAGCGAGGTGGGATCGACGTTCGTGTCGACATAGACGGGCAGGCGCAGGGCGCGGTTGCCGACGTAGCCGACCGTCAGCGTGGAACGCAGCGGCAGTTGCTGCTCAATCGTCAGATCCCAGGAGTGCGAGAGCGGGTTTTTGAAGCTGGGGTCCAGACCGCGGATGGTGATGGTGCCGCCGGGGACGGCCGCCAGGCCGGTGGGCGTGATCGCCGCATTGGTGACCGGGTTGACGGGCGGCGGGCCGGGCGGGGTATAGATCGGCACGCCGCCGGCGGGCGAGTAGGACAGGTACGAGCCGTTGTTCTGGTAGCAGTAGGTGGTGCTGCCCGGGGTGCAGGGAGCATACGGCACGTTGGCGGTCAGGGCGCTGATGGGGCCGTACTGCTTCTGGTAGACGCCGTTTTCGCGCCGCTCCGTGTAGTAGGACGAGTTGGAGATCTGCCCGTAAAAGATGCCGTAGCCGCCGCGGAGAACCGTACCGGTCTGCGGGTTCCAGTTGAAGCCGACGCGGGGCTGCACCATGTGCAGGTCAGGGTTGATCTGCGAGGTGGCGTTGTAGGCGACGTTGCTGGGATTGAGCGGCAGCGCGCCCGCGGGATAGGTGGACGCCAGCGCCGTCGTGTTGGGGTAGGGCAGGTTCGGGGCAGGAACGAGCTGCGCGTCGTAACGGATACCGGCTGAGAGCAGCAGCCGCGGTGTGGTCTTCCACTGGTCCTCAACGAAGCCGTCGATGTTCTGGTTCCAGAAGTCGTCGGCACCGACGCCGGTGAGCTGATCGACGGTCTGCGAGAACGAATTGTAGTGGCGAACGGTCATGGCGGTGCTGCCGGAGGTGACCGTGGGGTTCACGCCCAGAGCATCCTGCGCGAAGTTGGTGAAATTGAACTCCGTGACGCCGTTGTTATAGCTGAAGCTGCCGTCACCGCCGAAGAGGTTGGCGATCTGCTCATGGACGAGGTTCAGATCGAAGCCGGCCTTGACCGTATGGCGGCCGTGGCTCAGGGAATAGATATCTGTGGCCTGCCAGCGGTGCTCATCGGGGAACTTGCCGCGCGGCAGGGCGGACGTTTCTCCAAAGGACACCAGGCCGGTGAGGCTGTTGAACGGACCGCCGACGTTGGTGCTGTCGGTTTCCAGATCGCGGCCCCACTGGAAGTGCACGACGTTGGTGGCGTTGGGGGTGAGCACGGTCTCCGCGTTGGCGATCAGGATGCGTTCGTGGAAGTCGGCCGTGCCGTTGTTGCCCACGCCGCCGTTGGAGCCGGTAATCGCGGTGTTGTAGCCGTTTGGTTGGTGAAAGTCCTGCCAAAGGAACTCGGCGGATAGGTGCGTCTTGGGGGTGAGCTGGTAGTCGAGCCGCGGGAAAAAGATGTCCTGCTTCAGATTGCGAGGAAAGGACCCGAGCTGGCCCTGAACCGCCGCCACGACCGCCGCGCAGTTCTGTGGCGAGATGCCGGGGATGGTGGTGGGGAAGGTGACCTGCGCCTTGTTGACGGTGTCGACGACGTGCGTGGTGCCCCCGTCGCATAGGTGCACCAGGTTGGCGACGGTGTTGGTGGCGCTGTTGAAGGTGGAGGTGTAGACGATGGGTGTGATCTTGCGGTAGCCGTCGTAGGTGAAGTGAAAGAAGAGTTTATCGCTCTTGATCGGGCCGCCGACCGAGACGCCGAATTCGTTCTGCACCTTGACCGGCTGCGAGAGATAGATCGGGTTGTTGGCGCTGCGGCCCTGGAACTTGTTGTAAGGGTCCAGGGCGTTCCAGCCGGGCGTGCGGTAGTACTCATACACGTCGCCGTGCAAGCTGTCCGTGCCGCTCTTGGAGATAGCGTTGATGATGCCGCCGGCGGCGCCGCCGAGCTCGGCCGAGTAGCCGGTGGCGGAGGACTCAAACTCCTGGATGGCATCCACCGGAAAGACGTAGGGTGCGCCGATGGAGCGGCCGCGGGCCTCGGAGAAGAACTGCTGGTTGTTGTTCGCGCCGTCGACGATGTTGGTGTTGTACACGCCAGAGATGCCGCGATAGGCGAGCAGCCCGGTGGTGCCGTCCGGAACGACGTTCGGGGTCAGCAGCACAAAGCTTTCAAAGCGGCGGCTATTGACGGGGACGTTCGAGACGAGCTGCTGGTCGATGACCTGAGATTGCTCGACCTTTTCTGTGTCGATCAGGGTCTGGTCGGCGTTTACCTGAACCTCCGTGGTGACGGTGGCGGCGGGCAGCGTGGCATCCACCGTGGTGGCCGCGCCGACGGTGACGGGGATGTTCTTCTGGTCGACTGTGCCGAAGCTCGTGCCGCCGCTGAGGACGACCTCATAGCGGCCCGGCTGCAGAAAGCCGGCCTCGTAGAAGCCCTCGGAGTTGGTGACGAGGCTGCGCCTGGCTCCCGTGCCCGCGTTCGTTACCGTGATTGTCGCGTTGGGGATGATGGCCCCGGCGGAATCCCGTACCACACCGCTGATGGACCCCAGGCCGGCGTTTTGGGCGTGCAGCACATGGGGAGAAATGGTTGTCACGGAAGCCGCCGCGGTGAGGGCAACGGCCGCGCGGAGCAGGTGGGTGAAGCGCTTGGACCGGTTCTGCACTAAAACTCCTCTAGCTACGGCCGACGGAAGAGTCTGTGCACGGAAACGGTTGTGCACACTTGATCGGTCGGCGCAATGAAACAGTGAACGCGTAGGAAGCCCCGTGAGGGGACATTCTTGAAATTCGGTTAGGTAATACAAGCCTCGCCGAGCGGCTTTTCCGTGTCAAGGCGGCAGTGCCCTGCTTTGGAGGCAATTTCGCAGAAAGGGAGAGAAATTGTCGAAAGGGGAAGAGCTGACTGGGGTGCCGCGGCATTGCATGTAAGCTGACGGATGTATCGTTTTGGGACACCGCTGATGCATCGGCTGCGGCTGCCGATAGGGTTTACAGGTGGACGGCAACGGGTGGTTGTGACCGAGCGCATATCGGCGGAAGAGCGGAGCGTGGGGGGGCGGGCGGCGGCTTCGCGGCGCGAAATCCTGCTGCGTGACGGCCTGGTGCTGCTGGTGCTCTGCCTGGTGACGGTGGCGCTGTTCGGCGTCACGCTGTTTTTATTCAAGAGCTTTGAGGCGCATCGCGTAAACCTGGGGCGGCGCTGGTCGGCGCGCGGGCGGCTGGCGCTGGCGGGGGGTCGGCCGGAGATGGCCGCGGCATCCCTGCGCACCGCGCTCGGCTATACCCCGGACGACTACCCGGATCAGCTGCTCTTGGCCCAGGCCCTCGCGGCGGCGGGCCATCCCGAGGCCGCCAACAACTACTTTCTGGGTCTGTGGGACCTGCATCCGGGCGATGGTTTCGTGAATCTGCAACTGGCGCGGTTGGCCCGCGAACGCGGGGACGCCGGGGCAGCCATTGAGTACTATCGCGCCTCCATCTTCGGCAACTGGCAGGGGGACGGCGTCGCGCGGCGGCGCGAGGGCCGCCTGGAACTGGCCGACTATCTGGCCGAGCGCGGACAGGCACCGGCCGCGGAGGCGGAACTGCTGATCGCCGCGGGCAACGCGCCGGAAAAAGACGTCGCCCTGCAGCTCCGGATCGCGGACCGGCTGCGCGCGCTGGGCGATCTGGCGGACGCGCTGCGCTATGACAAGGTAGCGGTGACGCAGGCACCACGGAATCCGGCGGCGCTCGCGAGCGAGGGCCGTCTGGAGTACGCGCTGGGCGACTACCCCGCCGCGGCTCGGACGTTCACCGAGGCCGTCGAAGCATTCCGTCGCCTCCGCGACCGTGAGGCCCCAGGCGCGACGGCCGAAAGCACGGAATGGGGTAAATTAGCCGCAAATGCCCGCCGTTTGCCGGAGTTGAGCCTGTCGCGGGACCTTCCCGCCAGTGAGCGTGCGACTCATTTACTGCTGGATGCCGGGATCGCGCAGCGCCGGTGGCGAAGCTGCCTGGCGCGGTGGCCATCGTCCATGCCGGCGGGCAACGCCGGTGCCCTAGCCGGGCTGTCGCCCTCGCCGGATGCGCTGGCGGGGCTGGCCGGCCTGCGCAGTCGCTGGGCGGCGGTGGACCGCTCGCTCCGCGGGGGGGCGCTTGCACGCAGTATCGCCGTCGAGGACACGCTGACAACGCTGATCGACGATACGGAGATCCAGGCCGCAGCCGTCTGCGGCACGCCTGTGGGTGACGATGCGCTTCTGTTTATGCTGGCCTCGCAGACTCAGCAGAAGCAAGAGTTGGAAGGCCAAGCGTCACCGAGCCAAAGGTTGCCGAGCCAGGCTTCGAAGCCTCCGGCAGCCCCGCCGGCAGCCCCGCCGGCGCACGGAGAGGGCCGATGAGCACTGGTGGCAGCCAAACGATCACCGGCGGTCAGCCGACTCCAGGAGCAGGGGACCGCACCGTCGCGGGTGCGCTACCGGAGCCGGGTAGCCTCACGCCGGCGCGGGAAGAGCGGCTGTTTCTGCTGCTGTCGATTTTCATCGGGGTCATCTCGGGCCTGCTGGTCGTTTCGTTTCGCATGGCGATTGAGTGGTTGACGGTGCTGTTGCAGGGCTCCGCGCCGGCGCCGCATCAGGTGCGGCTCTTGCTGGCGCCGGCCGGGGCGGGGGTCGTCATCGCGCTGCTGACGCGCTATGTCTTTCCGCAGGTCCGCGGCTCGGGTGTAAACCAGACCAAAGCCGCGCTTTATATCCACAACGGCTTTATCTCGATGCGCACGGTGCTGGGCAAATTTTTGCTGTCCGCGCTGGCCATCGGCAGCGGCTACTCCCTTGGACCCGAGGACCCATCGCTGCAAATAGGCGCGGGAATCGCTTCGCTCATCAGCCGCAAGGTGGGGCTTTCACGCGGGCGATTGCGGTTGTTTGCGCCGGTGGGCGCGGCGGCAGGCCTGGCGGCGGCGTTCAATGCGCCGATCTCGGCCATCCTGTTCGTAATTGAAGAAGTCATCGGGCAATGGAGTTCGGCGGTGCTGGGGTCCATCGTGCTTTCGGCGGTATCGGCGGTGGTGGTGGCGCGCTGGTTCTGGGGCGCCTCGCCCATGTTCCGCATCCCGGCGGTGAATCTGCGCGATCCGCGCGAGCTGCTGGCCTATGCCGTGCTCGGCCTTGTCGGCGGCGCGGCCGCGCTGGTGTTTGCGCGGCTGCTGGGCTATCTGCGGCCCGCGCTGCGTCGGCAGCCGGTATGGTTTCAGATGATGCAGCCCGCGCTGGCCGGCTTATTTGTAGGGGCTATCGGCTTTTTCGGCCTGCCCGAGGTGATGGGTGCGGGCTATGGCGCAATGGACGCGGCCATGCACGGCCAGTTCACACTAAAAGTTCTGTTGCTGCTTGCGGTTTTCAAGATCCTCGCGACCACGGTCTCGTTTTCAAGCGGTACGCCCGGCGGCATGTTCGCGCCCACCCTGTTTGTGGGCGCCATGCTGGGTGCGGCGGTCGGCTCCTTCGAGAAGATCTTCTTTCCGTCGCTCACCGGTTCGGTCGGCTCCTATGCGCTGGTGGGCATGGGCGTGCTGTTCGCGGCATTTCTGCGCGCACCGCTCACCTCCGTGTTCATGGTGCTGGAGGTGAGCCAGAACTACTCGATCGTTCTGCCGGTGATTCTGGCAAACACGATCGCCTACCTGCTCTCGCGCGCGCTGCAGCCGGTGCCCGTCTTCGAGCTGTTCACGCACCAGGACGGGCTCTATCTGCCGTCCATGGAGGAGCAGCGCGAGGAGACGGAGCTGCACTTCGAAGACGCCCTCGAAGGCGTCGATGTGCCCATCCTGAACGGCAATGAGAGCCTGTGGGAGGTGAAAACCCTGTTGGAGGAAAGCGACGAGGCCCGGCAGGCCAATGCGGTGCTGGTCCGCTGCAGGGACGGCCTGTGGTACGCCGCGACCCGCGCCGAGTTGCAGG
The DNA here is from genome assembly GCA_964242585.1 of uncultured Bryocella sp. Classification (GTDB taxonomy): domain Bacteria; phylum Acidobacteriota; class Terriglobia; order Terriglobales; family Acidobacteriaceae; genus Granulicella. The sequence continues at coordinate 2,569 of CAXTBJ010000086.1, read as the reverse complement.
CGCTGCTCGAAGGCATGGAAACCGCGGAGAGCGAGCACGCGAAGGACCTGCTGGAAGCGCGGCTCGGCCCGGAGCGCACGCCCATGATCTTTCCTGATCAACAGCTTTCGGGCGCGCTGCCGCACTTTCGCCGCTGGCCGCTGCTACCGGTGATGAATCGTGCGTTGCGGGGCGCGCTTGAAGGCGTGCTATCGCAGGAGGACGTGCTGAGGCGGTACCAGCGCGAGGGCGGTGCGTGAGGTGGGATGATCCGGCAGTACCGCAAATGGCAGAACCCCGCAGGCTCGGCAGAGTTCGACGGCATGTTTCGCCGCCGCTGTGTTCCACGGTATGCACAGGCCAGAAGGTGCGATACATCCCTCGGCTGCGATACTGAAAGGGTGCGCGTTCCTTAAAAATCGCGCCCATGTGACTATGGTAGACATCTGCCCCATTTGTGAAGGCTCCGGCCTGCGTGTCATCGAGCGGGCCGACGGTACGCGTGCCGCGACCACCTGCATGTGTCGTGCCTCGCGGCGGGAAATCCGTCACTTCGAGGCTTCGCGCATCCCGGAGCGCTTTCGCGATTGCACGCTGGACAATTTCACGACCAATCTGGTGGAACGCAATGAGTCCTTCGAACGCGCGCTGATTGAGGCGCGCGGTTTTGTGCGAAGCCACTCCTGGACGCTGGATGGCGATGGTTTGCTGATTACCGGACCGGTGGGCGTGGGTAAAACGCACCTGGCTGTTGGCATTCTGCAGGCGCTGATCACGGAAAAAAAGGTGAAGGGCCTGTTCGTGCACGGCGGCGACCTGTTAAAGCAGGTGCAGAACTCCTACAACCGCTCGGTGGACATCACTGAACGAGAGGTGCTGCGTCCGATCTTTGAAGCCGAGGTCCTGGTGCTGGACGAACTGGGTGCGGCGCGCAGAACCGATTGGGTATGGGAGATGATCGAGCACGTGCTGAATACACGCTACAACGACTGCAAGGCCACCATTATCACCACCAATTATGTCAACGCTCCTGCAGCCGGCGGAAAGCTGGACGATGCCGCCCTGGCGGTACGGCAGGAGACCCTGGGCGACCGCATTGGGGAGCGCATGCGCTCACGCCTGCAAGAGATGTGCGTGCTGGTCGAAATGCACGGCGAGGATTACCGAAAGCAATTGAAACGTAAACGGCTTTCCGAGCAGAAGCGACGGCGAACGAGCGCGGTCAGCCGGGAAAAATTGGGAACGAAGGACAGATCCAGGAATTCTGGGGCAGAATACACCCCATTCGCACCGGAGTTGGTTCCGGGCGAGCTCCTGGCCGGAGACGAAGACGATGTTTACTGAGCCGGAACGGGCCGCGCGAGGCTTGCCCTCCGTAGGGATCGCGATTGCCGGCCTCGCCGTACTAATCGCAGTGGCGTTGTGGGTGGTATTGGGCCGCCGCCACGCGGCTGCTGCCGGGCCGGCAGGTGTGTCCCCAGGCTCCATGGCATACGCGCCCCATCTCCGGCTCACCGACCTGCAGCTGAGCGAGTCGACCAGCTTTTCCGGCGGCAAGGAGACCTTTGTCGACGGCCGCATCGCAAATGAGGCCGCGGGGACGGTGACCGGGGCGACCGTGGAGGTCAGCTTCGCCGGCGACGGCGCACCGCAGCGAGAGACCGTGCCGGTAACCCTGATCCGCACCCGCCAGCCCTACATCGATGTCCAGCCCCTGAGCGCCGCTCCGCTGGCACCGGGAACCAGTGCCGAGTTCCGCTTGACCTTCGACGACATCCGGCCGGACTGGAACCAGCAGGTCCCGTCCATCAGGATAGTCGGTGTGGTCACGCGCTGAACTTTAAGAAAAAATTACCTTGGGAAATCCAATAACCGACCTCTGACGTTACTAAAGCAGGACACTTTCCGCCTACGGGCGGACGAATGGTCCGCCGAGTTGACGGCACTGCGCGTGCGCCGTCTCACGAACTCTCCTTACGGAGAGATACCAAGGCAGATTGGCCCTCCAGCGATGGAGGGCCTATTTTTCGTCAGACCCTTTCCACAGCAGCATGCACGGCCAGCAGGCTCTCCAGCACGCCATGCAGTTTGTCCAGGTGGAGGGCGTTCGCGCCATCGGATTTGGCCTGTGCCGGGTTGTCGTGCACCTCAAGAAACACGCCATCGATACCTGCGGCTACGGCGGCGCGGGCCAGCACGGGGATGAACTCAGGCTGACCGCCCGAGATGCCGCCGGCCGCGCTGGGCGTCTGTACCGAATGCGTGCCATCGAACACCACGGGAGCGAAGCCGCGCATGATGGGCAGTGCGCGCATGTCGACGACCAGGTTGTTGTAGCCGAAGCTCGCGCCACGCTCGGTCAGGCAGATACGGTCGCAGCCGCCCTCGCGCACCTTGCCACCCACCCCACCGCGTCGCCCTCGGCCCTGCTTATCGACATGCAAATGCCCGGCCTCTCCGGCAACTCCCTCGCCCAGCGCCTCCGCGGCGCCCTTAGCTTTCGTCTCGCACCCGCCGCCATCCTCGTCGCCATGTCCGGCACGCAGGTTCCCCCCGCCCAGCGCACCCACTTCGACACGTTCCTGCACAA
>CAXTBJ010000085.1:0-15217 GCA_964242585.1 uncultured Bryocella sp. | reverse complement strand
AGCAACAACTGGAACAATCAGATTTCATAGGCTGGACCATCCTCCTTTCCCGTGTAAGACAAAGATAAAACGAACCCCGACCGACCGTCAAGAGCCGTCGCGGCGACCATTTTTCAGGAGAACAAAACCGGAGTTGATGAACTTTTTACACGGCATTCTTTACACTAAAGTTTCTTGGATTCAAGACGGCTGCTCTTCATACGGCGTCACGTCCGTCGTCAGGCGTTCTGGTCCGCCAAGAAAACCGTCGAAGACAAAATTCGCCCGGTACAGCGCCTCTCGTACCCGGAGCCAGGTCCTGGCTCTTCGGAAACTCCCGCAATAGGTGACCGCCGCAGTGATGAAGCAACGAGGCTTTGTAAGCAGGTGCAGTCGGGTCGTGTGCTTCGTCTTGGTACTGCTGTTTTTCCGCGGCCTGGCGGAGGCGCAGGATGCCACCCCCGCTCCTCCCGAGATCGATCAGCCCACCCTGATGAAGCTGCTGGCCAAAGACGGCAAACACAACCTCGAAGACGAACGCTGGAACGCCTACGGTCAGTTCACCTACATCTACGGTTGGAAGCAGGCCTTTCAGGCACCCTACACAAACCTGAACGGCAGCATCAACTCCCTGCTGCCGAACCCGGAGCAGAGCTTTACGGGGTCGGCGACGGCCTTTCTCGCGGCCAAGCCGTGGCACAACGGTGAGGTGTACTTCGTGCCGGAGATCATCTCCGAAAAGCCCCTTTCCAACCTGAAAGGCCTGGCCGGCGCGGTGCAGGACTTCGAATTGCAGAAGGGCGGCGCCGAGACGCCCACGCTCTACGTTTCCCGCATCTTTCTCCGGCAGACGGTTGAGCTGGGGGGAACGGATCAGCCGCAGGAGTCGGGACCGCTGCAGCTGGGGACCACCTACAAGAGCCGACGGCTTGCCTTCGAAGTCGGAAATTTCAGCATTCTGGACTTCTTCGATAAAAATGCCTTCGATATCGACCCGCGTCAGGGCATCTTCAATCTTGCGTTCCTGACCTATGCCGCCTATGACTTCGCGTCCAATGCACGAGGGTACTCCTATGGCGGCGTGGCGGAGTTCTTCTGGGATCAGTGGGCTGCGCGCTTCGGGCGCATCACACCGCCCAAGAATCCGAATCAGCTGCCGGTCGACTTCCGGCTGCTCAAGTACTACGGCGATCAGATCGAGCTTGAGCATCACCACAGAGTTCATAGGCAGGACGGCATTGTCCGTGTGCTCGGCTATCGCAATCACGAAAACATTGGCCGATTCAGCGATGCCATCGCTGCATTTGAAGCCGATCCGCAGAAGAATGCTGCCAGTTGCACAACGTTCAACTACGGTTCCAACAATGCATCGGCGCCGGACCTCTGCTGGGCGCGCAAACCGAATGTGAAGCTCGGGGTAGGCGGCTTCGGTGAGCAATACCTTGCCAGAGATATTGGTGTCTTCGGCAGAGCCATGTACTCCGACGGCCGGTCGGAGGTGGATGCATACACCTCCAGCGATCGCTCGGCTTCGGTGGGCCTGTTGGCCAAGGGTAGTCTCTGGTCACGCCCCCAGGACGTGACGGGCATTGCCTATAACGCCAGCTGGGCCTCGGACAGTCACGCCAAGTATCTCGGCATGGGCGGCATCGACGGCTTCATCGGCGACGGCCGCATCACAGCGAAGGCAGAAGACGCGCTGGACCTGTTTTACAACGTCAACCTGCACAGGACCTTCTGGTTCGCGGCGGATTATCAACATATCGCCAACCCGGGCTTCAACGCCGATCGAGGACCTGTAAACATCATCAGCGTGAAACTGCATGGTGAGTTTTAGAGCTTCGTTCAAGCGCATACCACGCCGCTGCCTGCGGCCGGACCGGGTCTGATGTTGCGCGTACGAAGCCCGCTTGACCGCCGGCTGGCTATACTTAGCCTATGTCGTCCGCCTGGCTGATCGAGCTTGCCACCTTTCTCTTCGGCCTGCTCCTGGGCAGCTTTCTGAATGTCTGCATCGCCCGCGTACCGCGCGGCGAGAGTGTCGTCCATCCCCGTTCGCGCTGCGGACACTGCCTGCAAAGCATCCGCTGGTACGACAATATTCCGGTCGTGAGCTGGCTGCTCTTGCGGGCGAAGTGCCGCGATTGCAACCAACGCATCAGCTGGCGTTACCCGGCGGTTGAACTTGCAACGGCGATCTGGTTCGCCGTCACCACCGCGGTGCTGTGCCACAACCTGCTCACCCCTGCCGTCTCGGGATCGGGGCAGGCCGGCGTGCCATCCCTCGTTCTTCAGGCGATCGGCATTGCGGCGCTTGGCTTCCTGCTGATCGGCCTGCTGGTCATGGATTGGCAGACGCATACCCTGCCGGATGGCTTCACGCTCGGCGGCGTGGCGCTCGGGTTGCTGCTGGCTTTTGTGCAGGCCGCGCTTCTGCCGCTCGGGCAGGGCGACATCCACTTCACGCCGCGCAACAACATGCGCCTGTCGAGCCCCGGGTCCTTCGCCGCGCGCGGCGATGTGTTTCTCACCGGTACGGAGGCCCTCGTCATGGGCCGTGTTGCCTCCGTCCTCGTTGCCGGCGGCATGCTGCTGGTGATTCGGGCCATCTACAAGGCGCTCCGCAACCGCGAGGGCATGGGCCTGGGGGACGCCAAGCTGCTCGCCATGATCGCCGCCTTTCTGGGCTTCGGTGACGCCATGCTGAGCTTCTTCCTGGGTATGATCGTCTGCGCCGGGTATGCCGTGTACCTTCTGCTGCGGCGTCGCGCCACGGCCACGACCCACCTGCCGCTCGGCAGCTTCCTAGCCGCCGGCGGGCTGGCAACGGCATTGCTGGGCGAGGCCGTCTTGACCTGGTACAAGGGCCTGCTGTAGCGGCGTACCGTGCCCTTTGTCATGGCGAAGAGAAGGCCGGAACCTGCTTATGACGGGGCCACCAAACCGCACGTTCGTAACCTTGACACCCACCACACCCACTTCTACGCTGGAGACTGGCGATGATTACACCTTATATCTGGCAATACCTCCCGCTCGCATTGCAGATCCTCGTAGCTCTGGGGCTGGCAGGCTTTATGGTCACCGCTTCCTTCTTTCTCGGCAAGCACAAGCGCTCCCGCACCAAGCTGGGCGCCTATGAATGCGGTATGGACCCCATCGGCGACGCCCGCGGCCGCTTCAGCGTACGTTTTTACATGGTAGCCATGCTGTTCATTTTGTTCGACGTGGAAGCGGTCTTCATGCTGCCCTGGGCGGTCATCTACCGGCAGCTGCCGCACATCACAGGCTCCCGCTTCTTCGGCTTCTGGGAGATGTTCGTGTACCTCGGTTTTGTCGCGGTGGGTCTGTTCTATGTCTGGAAAAAGGGCATTCTCACCTTCGTGAACGACCGGGCCGACCTGTAGACAGCCGATCGTTAGACAGCCGATCGCTCTGCCCAAACGCACGCAAAGTCCGATATGCAAAGCCCGAAAGGTAGCCAAAGGTAGACCGATGCCCGACACCCCCAACGCCCAAAATCCGCAGGCCGCCATGGGCTCTTTTGAAGGCACGGCCACCCGCGACGCCATCTTCGGCAAGGACGCGGTGGCCGCGGCGCTGGCGGGCCATGTTGCCATTCAGGGTCTCGGCGACCTGATTACGGACGCCAAGTGGGATCGCCAGGAGCTGACCCTCACCGTCGCACCCGAAAGCATCGTCGCCGCCATGCGGGCCGCCAAGGCTGCCGGCTTCAACTTCATGGAAGACGTCACCTGCGTCGACTGGTACCCCAGCGAGCCTCGCTTTCAGATCAGCTACTCCCTGCTGTCACACCGCTTCAAGCAGCGCATTCGCGTGATTGCGCGCCTGTCTGGCGATAACGCGGTCATCGATTCCATCACGGGCGTTTGGCCCTCGGCCAATTTCTATGAGCGCGAGGTCTTCGATCTCTTCGGTGTCACCTTTGCCGGCCATCCGCGCCTCACCCGCATCATGATGCCCGACAACTGGGAAGGCCATCCGCTGCGCAAGGACTATCCCGTCGAGGGATATCGCTGAAGCGGCGGACTTGCGTTCTGTCTTCCCCGCAATCTGCGTTGAGCAGTGCCGAACCACATAGGAACCGCCGCTACCATCCGGGCGTCCCACGATCATGAAGGCCAGCAAGATCAGGAGAACCGCGATGAGTCCCGTAGCCGATCTCGAAAAGCCGCAAACCGACCCACATTACCCACACACCGGCACCGCCGAATCGACCGGCGCAACGCTCGCGGACATGCGTTCGGCCGAGGAGCTGATCCCGAGCGTGGAAGAGGTGGTCGCCGATTCCGCGCATCGGCATCCGCACGGCACGGACCCGCTTTCCGACCAGACCATGATCCTCAACATGGGGCCACAACACCCGTCCACCCACGGCGTGCTGCGGCTGGTGCTGGAGATCGACGGAGAAACCGTGGTCTCGATGGCGCCGGACATAGGCTATCTCCACACCGGCATCGAGAAGACCTGCGAGGCCAAATTCTATGCGCAGATCACCCCGCTGACCGACCGCATCGATTACCTGGGGCCGATGGCCAACAATCTGGCCTATGCCCTCGCGGTCGAAAAGCTGCTGCAGCTCGAGATTCCCGAGCGCGCCCAGTATCTACGCGTGATGTTCCAGGAGCTGACCCGCATCCAGTCCCATCTGGTTTGGCTCGGGACCCACGGTCTCGACATCGGCGCGATGACGGTCTTTCTGTACTGCTTCCGCGAGCGCGAGCAGCTGTTGCGCATCTTCGAGGCCGTCAGCGGCCAGCGCATGATGACCAGCTACATCCGTATCGGGGGCGTGTCGCTGGAACCGCCGCTGGATCTCTACAAGATGATCCGCGACTTCCTGAACGACTTCCCGTCGAAGATCGACGAGTACGAGGGCCTGCTCACCGGCAACCCCATCTGGCAGGGCCGCCTCAAGGGTGTCGGCTATCTTTCACCCGAGGACGCCATCGCGCTCGGGGTCACCGGGCCGCCGCTGCGGGCGTCTGGTGTGGATTTCGATGTCCGCCGCGACATGCCCTACTCCGGCTATGAGAAGTTCGACTTCAAGGTGCCCGTCTCGAACGACTGCGACGTGTGGGCGCGCTATGTCCTGCGCATGCAGGAGATGCGCGAGTCGGTGAAGATCGCCAGGCAGGCGCTCGAAGGCCTGCCTCAGGGCCGTATCACCGCCGATGCCCCCAAGATCATCCTTCCCGACCGCGAACAGATGAAGACCCAAATGGAGTCGATGATCCATCACTTCAAGATCGTCACCGAGGGTTTTGCCGTGCCTGCGGGCGAGGTTACCAGCTCCATCGAAGCGCCCCACGGCATGATGAACTACTACGTGGTCTCCGACGGCACCGCCAAACCCTACCGCGTCCACATGCGCAACCCCGACTTCGCCACGCTGCAGGCCTTGGAGACGATGTGCAAGGGACGGCAACTGGCGGATGTGGTGGCGGTCATCGGATCGATCGACATTGTGCTGGGGGAAATTGACCGGTAGCGAGTTCAATAAACTAGCTCCCGTGCAGTACATCTCGGCCTCGGGAGGCCTTCAGTTCTCTCCCCTGCGGTTACTGGACCTTTGGCATCTTCTTTCGCTGGATGCGCCCACGGTGGCCGTGGTCTGGCTGCTGTTTGTCGGCTGGTGCGCCGGTATCACGATCGGTCACGCGACATCGCTGGCGCTCTTTGCGGCGGTTTGGATTCTTTATGCCGCGGACCGTCTGCTGGACGCCTCTCCCCTGTCTGCCTTCGGAAAACCCAAAAATTCTCCGGCGGAACTGGAGCTGCGGCACCACTTTCACCGCCGCCACCGGACCGCTTTCTTGGGCGCGCTCCTCTTGGTGGCACCGGTTCTTGGAGGTCTGCTATTCAGGCTGTCTCCTGCCATCCTGGGTGCCGAAGCAACCCTGGCCGTGCCTTTGCTGGTTTGGCTGCTGCTGGTGCATGGACCTGGCAATCCATCCGCCGGGCAACGGCTGCCCAAGGAGTTCCCAGTCGGCCTGTTCTTCGCCGCCGCGGTCTGTCTGCCGACCCTCATGCACCATCCTTCGCTGATGCGGCCCTTGCTGCCGGGCGCCCTTCTCTTTGCCTGCCTCTGCACGCTGAACTGTCTTTTTCTGTATGCCTGGGAGCATCCGCGCGATTGCCCGTCGGCTCACCCTGCTACCCGCTGGGCGCTGCGTTGGCTTCCTCACCTGGCAGGCGGTGCGCTGCTCGCAGCCTTGACCCTGGGCTATTTGACTCGTGCATCCCATCTGGCCTACCTGCCTTTGGCGTGCGCCTTCGGCACGTTGCTGTTGCTGGGCCTGCACGCGGCGCGAGATCACTTCCCTCCGTTGCGGCTGCGGGCGCTGGCGGATCTTGTGCTGCTCACGCCGGTGTTCTTTTGGCTGCGTGTGGCGGTGCGCTAGGCGTGCGCCGTTGAAGCGCCGCGCGTCCGGGAAGATAAGGCCATCTACCCTCCCCAGCCCCGGCACACCGCCTCCGCCAAACTTCGATGGCATCGCGCGCCTGTATCGCTGGGCCGAGTACCTTACCCTGGGTCCCCTGCTCAGGCGGACCCGCGAGCAGTTCCTGCCGGAGCTCCGCGGCTGCCGTCGGGCCCTGCTGCTGGGCGACGGCGACGGCCGGTTTACCGCGGCGCTGCTGCGCGAAGCTCCGCAATTTACTGCGCACTGCGTGGACGGCAGCGGGGCGATGCTGCGGCTTCTGCGTAAGCGGTGCGCGCGCGACGGCAATGCGGCCCGCGTGCAAACGCAGCAGGGCTCCGTGCTGCGGGCGCGGGCGGAGGCAGCGACCGACCTCGTCGTCACACACTTTCTGCTGGATTGCCTGACGCAGGCCGAGGTCGACGACCTGACCCGCAGGCTGGCCGGCGAGGTCCGCCCGGGCTGCCTGTGGGTCGTCTCCGAATTCGGCTCGCCCACTCAGCCGCTCGCTCGCGTGCTGGCGCGAGGGTATGTACGGCTGCTGTATGCGGCCTTTCGCGTGCTCACCGGTCTTCGACCGCAGCAGCTGCCCGATCCGCAGACAGCGCTGGGCGCGGCAGGGTTCGTCCGGCTCGCCCGCAAGGAGCGTCTCGGTGGACTGCTATATGCGGAGCTTTGGCAACTGCGCTTAAGGTAGCGGCTCGGGCGCGGTATCACGTGCCTATGGTGTACACCGACGTGACGTTTTCTTCCGCTGCCTCAGCCCCCATAGTGAACATCAGGACAACGAGTCCGGAAGTCACGTATCGACCTTGCCTCTCAACGATGCCCTGAGAACGCCGGACACGCACACTTAAATCGTTCGGTGGAACGACAACGGATAGTCGTCAGCCGGATATGGAGAAATCATGAAGACGAAACTCTGGACCCTTGCGCTTTCCTTCGGTATTGCCTGCCTGCCTGCGATGGCGGATACCCTTCAGCTCGTTTCGACGGGCAGCACTGTCGTTGATAACGTCTACATCTACCCCTACAACTTCAGTGTCGACGGTTCTTCGGCGCTCAGCAGTCTGCTGTGCATCGACTACAACCGTGAAATCACAGTGGGCGAGACGTGGAATGTCACCGAAAAAGCCATTCCGACGGACGGCTCTATCAATTCCACGGACCTGCGCGCGCTGGCTCTCATCGATTACGGCATCAATACGGGTTACGATGGCTACTCCACCAGCGACTACCAATTTGCCGATTGGAGCATTCTGGACCCGACCGACGTTGACAAGCTCAGCGGATATACGAGCACGGCCGCCTCGATCGCGTCCTTGGCGCTGCAGGATGCCGGCAACACGGGTCTGATCAACAGTGGCTTCTTCTCCAATTTCACCCTGTATGCGGCGAATACGAGCAATACCGCAGGCTGGACCAAAGGGGAGCCGCAGGACTTTATCGGGCCGGGCGACCCCGCAACGAGCGTGACGCCTGAGCCCTCCAGCTTTGTGCTGATGGGAACCGGGTTGGCCGGAGCCCTGGAGGCAGTTCGTCGCAGACGCAAGCTCCAGGTGGCGTAAAGATGTAAATTTCGAACACTTTTTCGAGCGTGCGAGCCGTAGAAAATCCGACCTATTCTGCGGTAAACGCTACCTGTTCGCTTGTCGTTCTGTTCGGAAGCGATCGCATGGCCGGCATCGTGAACGTGGTCAAGGACCTGTTTCTACCCTGGGCTCCAAGGGAGCCGCAGGGAAGCAGGTCTTTGGCGCCGCTCAGGATGTCGATTGCATGATCGCGGAAACCTCTGGGTGTAAGCCCAGATCAAGCACATGATGTTGGGCAATACCACACAGCTGGCCAAAGCGATATCGAAAAGCCAGGAGGCTATAGCGGATTTCCGCTATCGTCAGTCGTCCAGCTCTCCGATTGGAAGGCGATGAATAAAGCAGTCCAGCTCGACTGTCCAGGCATATTTAGAAACACGGCCCCATCCTGCCAGATACCGTTCTCGTCCGCATGGTTATTGAGTGGATTGCCTTGATTCATGTGGATGTCGTGGATGCCGTCCACCACGCCGGCGTCCGCGAACGCACTTCCAAAGGCGTAGAGGACTGAATTTGGATCGGCAACAGCCTGATTGAGCAGTGCCGCGACGGCATTTTCGAGTGCATGCGCCCGTTCTTCTTCCGCGCTGACAGGCTTTGCCATTTTACCTTGCAGGAAAAGCTGGGTACTGTTTGCGATCGGCAGCGGCATCATCTCCGCACGTGTGATCATCGGCTGGCCGGCGATCATCTCGCGAACGAAGTCCAGTGCGAGGCCGCCCGGCTGCGTAGACAATGGGCTAATTCCCTTGGGAAGGGCCGTCAGACCCGCAGGATCGGGAGGGGTAAACGCATCACGAATCGCATAGAGCACCTCACTCCCGTTTACGCTTTCGATGTTGACTGCGACCGTGAATGGCTGGCCTGCGGCGTCGAGGGCATCCACGGTGATTTGGTAGTGCGCGCTCGCTCCCGAGACGACTTTCCCTGCGGTGGGATGCCCCCTCAGCACACTGTAATTTGCAATCGGCATGAAATGGGCCGTCCTCCCGGCGAAGGTCGAGGCAATCAGCGATGCCTAGGCCTGGGGCACAGGCGTTTTGGCTCGGCTACGCTTGTACGTCTGCATGATGGCCTGTCCATCCAGCACACCGCCCGCGAAGGGCGAGGCAAACTGCCGCGACGGAGGGACACGCGGCAGGCCGGAGGTGGCTTCCTTCATCACGATGACTTCACCTTTGGGCTGCTCCGTGAGCTGATCGACAATCTCATCGCCGGTACGCAGGGAACGCGGTAGTTCGGAGGGCTTGAACTCGATGCCCTCGTTAATCAAGGTACGGGCTGTCAACACCAGCAACTCGCGCTTTGCCTTCATCTTACCGGCGGAGGTGGTACGTTCCGCCTCGGTGGCAAAGTTGTCGTACTTCAGCATGTGGGCCAGTTTACGGTCGAAGAGGTCGATCTCTTGATGCAGAGTCCGTAGATAGTATTTATCGTGTGCCGGCGTGGCCATGGTGTCTCCAGTGGGTCTGGGCAGAGGTACGTGAGTGGGACAGATGCCTGGCCGAGCAAAATGAGCCTACGGGCAGAGGGATAAATGAAAAAGAGGAGCAGCGATCAACCGCTGCCCCTCTTCGAGGAGAACGAAAACTAAAGTTTCGAAGCCAAGTAAATGCGCTAGGTTAGAGAACCTGGACGCGCTCGGCCTGCCAGCCCTTGGGGCCCTTGACCACATCGAACTGGACCTGCTGGCCTTCCTGTAAGGAGCGGAAGCCGTTGCTCTGGATCGCGGAATGATGGACGAAAACATCCTCACCGCTCTGACGGCTGATAAATCCAAAACCCTTGGTGTCGTTGAACCACTTAACTGTTCCCTGTTCCATGAACTGATTTCCTTTTTGAAGCTTGATGTACCGGCGGACGCAATATGGTGTTGTTTGCGAGGTGTGCAGACTGCCGACGCTTGCAAGAAGACCAGATCAGATTCCTACGATCCTTAGTAGTGTAGCACTACCCCACCGCTGCGCCAAGCGGGACCTTGAGACACCTGCGCCGCGAAGCCGTCATCACCTGCAACTTCCTTGTCTGCTGTGACCCAAAGGTCTGAGATGGTCTTTCCGCGCGCGGGTCAACGGCCAAGATCCGTGCGAATCTCCTGCAGCAGCGCCTTGGACTCAAGCCGCTGCTCCAGGCAAAGCAGCCGATCCCGCTCGACCGCGCGCTGCTCGGTGTCCCGCAAACGCTCACGCCGTTCCAACTCCTCCGGAACATCGTTGCCTAGCGAGGTCTGGGTCTCCATGCGGCCGGCGAGATAGGCCTGCTGCATCACCTGGAGCAGCTGCTCGCTATGGAGCTCGTCGTTTTCTTCGAGAACTGTCTTCCGTTGCGACTCGGCTAGGCGTGCCTCCGCAAAATCGGCCGCGACCCTCAATTCCAGCGCACGCGCCAGCTCCCGATACACCTCGGCATCGCGAGCAGTGTGCACCTCCAACCGCGCTCCCGCAATCACGCGCCCGACGGCGGCGGGGTCCAGTCCGGCACCGGGGTCCGCGGCCACGCCGGCCGTCAGGACATGCCGCATCCCGGCGCTCAGGTGCCGATGCTCATACAGCCAGTCGCCGGCCCCTGCGCCTCCCATCGCCAGGGCAGCCAGACCGGTCAGCCACCACCGCCTCCGGCCAAAGCGCCCCATGGGCGTATTCCCCCTCCTGTGCATGGATGAAAACGTAATTGGTACACAGGGCGAGGGTCGAGCGAAAACTGTGCCCAGCTCAAGCGTCTTATTTGCTTGCCAGAGCCACAAACCATGCAACATTACAAGGATCTTCGCGGCAACTCCGGCGTTCTCGCGTACAGGGCGGGGCGCAACTACATCGACATCGAGTTTCGCGGAGGCAGCCGTTACCGGTACACCCATCAGGTTCCCGGGGCGCAGCATGTCGAGGCCATGAAGCAACTCGCGGCTGAGGGGGAGCACCTGGCCACCTACATTAACCGGCATGTGCGGGACCGCTATGCCCTGCGCCTGCGATAACCAGTACATCTGCGCGTTGATCAGCAGAACCCGCACTTTGCCGCTCGATCGCTTCGCCGCTAGGTCTCTGTCATCTCTGTCATCTCTGCCGCTTGGCCGCTAGGTGATAACGACGGTGACCGCGCCGGAGGTGCTGGTGGTATAGCTGCTGTCACCCACATAAACTGCCGTGAGGATATGCGTGCCCACGGCGAGCGTGGTCGTGGTGAATGTCGCTACCGCGGCGCTGACCGCACTGGCGCCTAATTGCGTTGCGCCGTCGAAAAATTGCACTGTACCGGTGGCCGCGCTTTCGGAGACGGTTGCGGTCAGTACCACGGACATTCCGGCGCTCGTGCTGGTGGTGGAAGAGGCGAGCGAGGTAGTCGTGGAAGTCAGCGCGGCACTTATGACGACGGTGATCACCGCCGACGTGCTGCCGTTATAGGTGGTATCGCCACCGTAGACGGCCGTGAGGGTGTGCGTTCCATCGGCCAGCGAGCTCGTCGGGTAGGTTGCGATGCCGGAGGTCAGGGTCGCCGTTCCCAGCTGCGTTGTGCCGTCGTAGAAGGTAACGGTACCGGTCGCCGACGTGCTGACGACCGTGGCCGTCAGCGTGATCGAGGCACCGAAGGTGGCATTCGTCGTCGAGCTCGTGAGCGTGGTGGTCGTCGTGCTGCTGATGAAAAAGCCGTTACAGCCGGCAAGACCCAGAGTTGCAGCACACGATACCGCTCCGGTCGAAAACAGGCCGGTCAGAACCCTTCGCCGCGAGATTGCCGCCCCTGCGGACGGCTTTGCCTGACCCAGGCCGCTGCTGTTCCGCTTGAAAGGGTTCTCCTCACGCTCAACAAAATCGTGCCGCATAGCCTTCCCGTGCCTCGCCTGCCTGAACAGAATCTACCTTCCTTGGACGCGGCCAGACGTGTTCCGATTACGAGGGTCGCCTCACGGGCCCAACTCGCTACGGCGAGGCATGGCCCACGGCTGGTTTCGCCATCATACGGTTGATTTACCCTCGCAAGGTAAACACCCGACGGGAGACGACCCACATGCCTGAAACCGCGCCCCAGATGCCGCAATCCCTCCGCCAGAACGCCACACCCCTCACCGACCTGCCGGCCTGGAAGGCGCTTGCGGCGCACGCCCGCGAGATGAGCGGCACCACGATCAAGGAGTTGTTCGCCCAGGACGCGGAGCGTGGCCCGAAGCTGACCCTGGAGGCCGAAGGTCTGCTGCTGGACTACTCCAAAAACCGCATCTCGGACGAAACCCTGAAGCTGCTCGCCGCCCTTGCCGAGGCCGTCGATCTGAAAGGCCGCACGGAGGCCATGTTTACCGGCCAGAAGATCAACATCACCGAAGATCGCGCCGTGCTGCACATCGCCCTGCGCGCGCCAACAGGAGAGCGGATCGAGGTGGACGGGCAAGATGTGGTGCCCGGGGTCCACGCCGTGCTCGCCAAAATGGCCGCCTTTGCCGACAAGGTCCGCAGTGGGGGGTGGCTCGGCCACACCGGCAAGCGCATAAAAAATATCGTCAACATCGGCATAGGCGGCTCCGATCTTGGGCCGGTGATGGCCTATGAGGCGTTGCGGCACTACGCCGACCGCTCACTCAGCTTCCATTTTGTCTCCAATATCGACGGCACG
This sequence comes from uncultured Bryocella sp., assembly GCA_964242585.1. Lineage (GTDB taxonomy): Bacteria > Acidobacteriota > Terriglobia > Terriglobales > Acidobacteriaceae > Granulicella. The sequence goes on along the minus strand of CAXTBJ010000085.1, from coordinate 2,601 downwards.
GACTTCGTCGAGGCCGTACGCGATCTCGCCCCGGAGGAGACGCTGTTTTTGGTGGCTTCGAAGACCTTCACAACGCTCGAAACCATGACCAACGCCCGTTCCGCGCGCGACTGGACCCTGAAAGGGCTGGGCGGGGACGAGTCGGCCATCGCCAAACACTTTGCGGCCATGTCCACCAATGCCAAGGAGGTCGAAAAGTTCGGCATTGACACGGCCAACATGTTTGAGTTCTCGGACTGGGTCGGCGGCCGGTATTCAATGGATTCCGCGATCGGGCTTTCCACCATGATCGCCATCGGCCCGGACAACTTCCAGGCCATGCTGGACGGCTTTCACGCCATGGACACACACTTCCGCACCGCGCCGGTCGAAAAGAATCTGCCGGCCCTGCTTGGGCTGCTCACGGTCTGGTATACGGACTTCTTCGGCGCCGAAACCGTGGCCGTGCTGCCCTATGAGCAGTACCTGAAGCGTTTTCCGGCCTACCTGCAACAGCTCACCATGGAGTCCAACGGCAAGCATGTCACGCTCGCCGGCGAACATGTGAAAGCAGAAACCGGTCCGGTCTACTGGGGCGAGCCGGGCACCAACGGCCAGCACAGCTTCTACCAACTCATTCACCAGGGCACGCGGCTGATTCCCTGCGACTTTATCGGTTTTTTCAAGTCGCTGAACCCGCTGGGCGAGCACCACGACCTGTTGATGGCCAATGTTTTCGCGCAGACCGAGGCGCTCGCCTTCGGGAAAACCGCCGAGCAGGTCAAGGCCGAAGGCACCGCCGCGTGGCTGGTGCCGCACCGCGTCTTCGAAGGCAATCGGCCGTCGAACACCCTTCTTGCCGAGCAGCTTACCCCGTCCGTGCTGGGCAAGCTGGTGGCGCTTTATGAGCACTCGGTCTTTACCCAGGGCGTGGTATGGAACATCGATTCCTTCGATCAGTGGGGTGTCGAGCTGGGCAAGGTGCTGGCGCAGCGTATCGGTGCCGAGATCGAGGGAACCGGCGAGCTCACGCACGACAGCTCGACCAATCACCTGATCGAGCGCTATCGGGCAGGCAGGTAAGAGACCGCCCATCAGCCCATTGCTGATTCGGCAGAGGCGCGAAGCACAAGAGCTTCGCGCCTTTTTTGCTGGGATCAAGGCCACCATGGCTCTTGCTGGATCTCAGACGCCGGTGCGTTTATCGTATGGAGAGAGCGGCAATCGAACAGACACGATCGATCGTCCGCCGGAGTCCTGAATGCCTGCACCACTGGAGGAGCCGTGCTTTCAAGCTATTCATCTCTCGCCCCCACGCCCATTCCCGCCCCCGCCGAAGGCGTCGCAACAGCTGTCGGCGGCCGGACGCCGCGGCAACTGCCCGGCACCGCGCTCGACGCGTACACGGGCGATCCGAACTTCATGGCTTCGCTGGCGCGTGGGCTGGTGGTAATTCAGGCGTTCACGCCGCAGATGCCGCAGATGACGATCTCGCAGCTCAGCCTGCGGACCGGCCTGTCGCGCGCGGCCGTGCGCCGCTGTCTGTATACGTTGGTCAAGCTCGGCTTCGCAGGCGCCGATGAATCGCAGCGCTATTCGCTGCGGCCCAAGATGTTGACCCTGGCTAACACCTACACGGCCTCCAGCACGCTGGCCAACGCCGCGCAGCCCATTCTGGAGCGCATGTCGGCCGTGCACCATGAGAGTTTTTCCGTGGCCACGCTGGATGGCGACGATATCGTGTATATCGCCCGCTCGGCGGTGAACCGGGTCATGTCGGTCGATCTGCACATCGGATCGCGTCTGCCGGCGTTTTGCACCAGCATGGGACGCGTTCTTCTGGCCTATCTGCCGCAGGATCAACTCGAGCAGTACATGGCGCGCATGACTCTGACCCCCTACACGCCGCGTACGGTGAACTCGGTCGAAAAGCTGCGCCTAGCGCTACGCAACGTGCGCCGCAATGGGTATGCGCTGTGCGATCAGGAGTTTGAGGTAGGGCTCCGTTCGCTGGCGGTGCCGGTCACCGCCCCCAACGGGCGCGTGGTGGCCACGGTAAACCTGAGCGGCAGCGCGCCCCGGATGCCGATGCTCGACATGCAAACCAAATTTTTGCAGCCCTTGCGAGCCGCCGCCGCCGAACTCAGCGCCTTTCTGCGCTAAGGTAATTAAGACCTTTGTGCAGGGAGTAAGTTCTCACATTATGATTCCTTACCGCAGTTAGCGTTATAAGAGGACACATCGCAATGATCTGACTTAGTTCGCCACTGTCATAGAGGTGTGCCGGACATGTCCATACCGGCTCTGGGCGAGCATCATCCACGACCCCGCAATAAAGAGGCTTAGCATTACGACACACTCCATCCATTTCCAGGACATGATGTATCTGATCTCTAGAAGAGCGACGATTCCGTTACAGGTCACAAATAGAATGCCAAGTCGAATAGCGGCTCGCTGGCCATGGCGAAACAAGCGCCAAGCCACAAGGGCCATCGGAAGTGTAAGACTCGCTGAGTCGTATTCTAGAATACGTGGATTGAGAAGCAATACACCTAAGAGCATTACAGGCGCCCAATCATTTAGTGACAAATCACCCTTGAAATAGCGATTAGATAGACGGTA
>CAXTBJ010000084.1:9764-15854 GCA_964242585.1 uncultured Bryocella sp. | reverse complement strand
TACGGGAGACGATCCGCGCAATGTCCGAATCGAACTCACGAAGCAGGAAACTGGCGGCATCGATACCGAGATTGAGCCCGTAGTTATCCAACACCTTGCCCGCCGTGCGCTCCCTTGACGGGTAATATAGGCTGGATGCCCCGGCCGCCAACCCGGCGCCGAGCAGCTCACTCAAGTTCGCGCTCTCATGCCCTGCATCCGTTCGCGTGATCAGCACACGGGAAAGCGAATAGCCAAGCCGCTTGCCGACCCCGGCACCGCTCCCTAGCGTGTAGTACCGCGTGTCTTCGTGCGTCAGCACGGGCACAAGAAACTCCACGGACATGTTCTCAATTCCCTGATCGGCCAGCGCGTGCCAGTAATACCGCCCGTAGCCCACACCGCCGGTGCCGAACTCGGGCGTTGCGCTCGTCCCGTAGTCGTAGGCGGCGACCAGGGCCGCCAGCGCGAAATCGGCCGGATCGAACGTATCCTGGAAGGCGGTATGGAACTTCTCATGCGCGCTCTGCGGCGGCAACTTGGCCCCCACGCGGACTGACCTGTAGTTCGGGACGATGAACAAAATCCGCTTGGACGGGGCACCGTCATTAGGATTGGTCGTGCTCTTGGCCGCGCTTCCCGCAGCTTGCGGCTCATACACCCCGTCGCCGTTCTCCGCATCGAGGGAGGACGAGTGGTACCCCGCGGAGGGTTGGGGCGCATCCGGCAGAGAGGTCGCCGTCCCGCCGGCTACCGCCGTACCCGTGGGTGTTGCGGCCAAAGTCTCGTGCGCCGCGATCCCCGTACCCCCATCGCCGGCAAGCGGATTGCCTGCAAACAAATCACCGGCAAACACAGCCGGCGTCAGGACGAACGGCGTCGCCGGGCCCGGCACCTGGAGCGGGCTCGTATTGGCGGCGAGCTGAGGTGAGCTTTGTGCCTGCAACATGGATGCCGCCGAGCAAAGAACCAGCCCGGCCACGCGGGCAAGGCGTATCTGCCGTGACCGTAGCGGCCGCATAGCCCAGCCCAACGCAAACCGGCCGGAGGGTATCTGCGCCGTCCCGAATTCGCTCAATTCCTGAACCTGCTGCGGCCGCCTGAAGCCTGCGCCCTCTTTGCCCCTCAGCTTGGGTCCGCCGTGCATCCTCGTGTCGTCGTTCGCTGCCCGTTTCCATCTATTCATTCGTCATCAGATGTGCAAGCCCGTTCCTGGGATACGCCTATCTCGTCAGCCCATCCGCTTTCATCGGCTCATGCACCGCACACGCCTGACCGGATCGTTCGGCAAGGCGCCATATACCGGGTCCCGCCGGTCTCAAGTCGAACGGCAGAGTTCGTACACACGTCAACAGCCGGACTCATCGTCCTCGTCGGTCGAGAGGCGAGAGTTTCCCGCCGCATCGCTACAATCGATCTTTGACATGACCACGCCCCTCGCTCTCCAGACCGCTATCGAACACTTCTTCGCCCAAGGCCCCGCAGCGGTCGGCAATCCCGACGCACTGTCCGCCTTCCACGAACTCCGCGACGCCCTCGAAGCCGGCACCCTGCGCTCCGCCGAGCCCGACCCCACCGCCCCCACCGTCTCTGGCGGACAAGCCTGGCGCGTCAATGCCTGGGTCAAGCGCGGCATCCTGCTCGGCTTCCGCCTCGGCGCACTCGAAAGCATGAACGGCTGCGAGGCCGGCGGCCCCTCCGCGCTCAGCTTCGTCGATAAAGACACCTACCCCGCCCGCCGCTTCACCCCCGCGCAGGGCATCCGCCTCGTCCCCGGCGGCTCTTCCGTTCGCGCCGGCGCCTACCTGGCTAAAGGCGTCGTGGTAATGCCGCCGGCCTACGTCAACGTCGGCGCGTACGTCGGTGAGGGCACGATGATCGACTCGCACGCCCTCGTCGGCTCCTGCGCCCAGGTCGGCGCCCGCGTCCACCTCTCCGCCGCCGCCCAGATCGGCGGCGTCCTCGAGCCCGTGAACGCCTCCCCGGTCATCATTGAGGATGACGTCCTGGTCGGCGGCAACACCGGCGTCTACGAGGGCACAGTCGTCCGCTCCAGGGCCGTCCTCGCCGCCGGCACGATCCTCACCCGCGGCACCCCGGTCTTCGATCTGCCCAACAACACCGTCCTGCGCGCCGGACAACACGGTCCCGACACGCCCTTGATCATTCCCGCCGGCGCCGTCGTGGTTCCGGGCTCCCGCGCGATCACCCACGGCCCCGGCAAGGAACTCGGCCTCTCCGTCTACGCCCCCATCATCATCAAGTACCGCGACGAAAAAACCGACCTTTCCACCGCGCTCGAAGACCTGCTCCGCTGATCGATCCCGACACTTTATCCGTCTATACCCGCGAAGGGCACAGCGCCGGACCCGTGAGGGGCACAGCGCAGAAGCGGAGAGGCCCTTCGTCCCGCCCACTCCTACCCAAAAGCCGCTCCAAGGGAACTCTTCGTGGCCAAGCTGCGTATCAAGCTGCGTATCAAGATGCGTATCAAGAGACGTGTCAAGATTCGTATCAAGACGCGTATCAAAATGTGTACTCTGCCGATAGGGGACCTACGGTGAAGCTCTTACTCCTGCTCGTCCTGTTCTTCGTCTATTGGCCCGCCGCCCTGCTTGCGTTGGTACTCTATCCGCTGCTCTGGGTGCTGCTCCTGCCGTTCCGGCTGGTGGGCATCGCCGTTGACGGCGTCTTCAGCCTGCTCGCCGCCGTCTTCCTGCTCCCGCGTAAACTCCTACGTGCGCTTTGAGCCGCGGATCGGCCATATCGCGATCGGCTGTATCCAGTACGGCCCCACACGCCCAAAACGGGAAGCGGAGCAAAGGAAAAACGACACCGTCCGGGGTAACGCGCCTGCCTGCGTTAAACTAGGGCAGAATGGCTTTAGATAAGCTCCAAATCATACCACTAGGCGGTCTCGGCGAATTCGGCATGAACTGCATGGCTCTCCGCTTCGGCGACGACATCCTCGTCATCGACGCAGGCCTCATGTTTCCCGAAGAAGAGCTGCTGGGCGTCGATATCGTCGTCCCCGACATCAGCTACCTGCTCGAAAACCGCTCCAAGGTTCGCGGCATCGTGCTCACCCACGGCCACGAAGACCACATCGGCGGCCTCCCCTGGATTCTCTCCGAGCTCAACGTCCCGGTCTACGCCACGGAGTTCACCCTGGCCTACGTCGAAGGCAAGCTGGAGGAGCACAGGCTTTTAGACAAGGCCGAGCTGATTGAGATCCTCCCCGGCAAGCGCTTCAGCCTGGGGCCTTTCAACGTGATGCCCATCCGCGTCACGCATTCGCTCGTGGACTGCGTCGCGCTGGCCGTCACCACGCCCGTGGGCACCGTACTGCACACCGGCGACTTCAAGATCGACCTCAGCTCCCCCGACGGCCACCCCTTCGATCTCCAGGCCTTCGCCGATCTCGGCAAAGGGGGTGTTCTCGCCCTCCTGCAGGACTCCACCAACGTCGACCGCCCCGGCTTCACGCCCGGCGAAAAGGCCGTCCGACCCCGTCTGGACGACATCTTCGCCGCCACGCGCAAGAAGCTCTTCTTCTCCTGCTTTTCATCCTCCATCCACCGCATCCGCATCGCGATGGAGCTCGCGCACAAGCACGGCCGCAAGGTCGCCATCATCGGCCGCTCGCTCGATAACTCCTCCGAGATCGCGCAGGATCTGGGCTACCTCGATCCGCCGCCCGGCTTGGTCATCCATCCCGGTCAGCTCAAGGATTTCCCCGACGACAAGCTCTGCATCCTGATCTCCGGCACCCAGGGCGAACCGATGAGCTCGCTCTCCCGCGCGGCGGTCGACAACCATCGCTTCGCCAAGATCAACGCCGGCGACACCGTGCTGCTCTCCTCGCGCATCATCCCCGGCAACGAAAAGGCCATCTACCGCGTCATCGACCACCTGGAGCGTCGCGATGCCCGCGTCATCAACGACGACGGCACCAACGGCCTGATTCACGTCTCCGGCCACGGCTCGCAGGAGGAGCTGCGGCTGATGATCAACCTCGTCCGCCCCAAATTCTTCATTCCCATACACGGCGATTATCGCCACCTCAAACGTCACGCCGAACTCGCCATCGCCACCGGCATCCCTGAAAAGGTGCTTCTACTCGAAGACGGCGACGTGCTTACCCTGGACGGCAAATCCGCCAACAAGACCGGCAAGATCACCACCGGGCGCGTCTGCATCGACAACAACTCCACCGCAGACGTCGTGGACGATGTGGTCATCAAGGACCGCAAGCAGCTGGGCGGCGACGGGATCTTTCTGCCCATCATCGCGATCAACAAAAGCACCGGCCAGGTCGAAGGCTCACCCGAGATCACCACCCGCGGCTTTGCCGCCGACGATCCGGACCTGCTGCGCAACGCCCGCGATGTGGTCTCCCGCACGCTGGCCGACTCGAGCAAGGAAGAGCGCCGAGACTACGGCGTGATGAAGGAAAAGATCCGGGGTGACCTGAAGCGCTTCCTACAAAAGAACGCCAATCGCCGCCCCTTGATCATGCCGATCATCCTCGAACTCTAGAGCGGCAACTCTAAAGCGGCGAATTCAAAAGCGGCGAACTCAAGATCGGCGAACTCAAGAGCAAAATAGCAGAGGGTACAGAGCGCATTTCACGCTTTGTTGTCATTCCCGAAGGGAATCCGCGGTTGTTTTGCTCTTGCTTATTCTCTATGCCACCTGCCAATCCGCTCTAAATTGGCCGCATCTTCGCTTCCTTTCCCGTCTTAACCGGCCCCGGCGAGTTAAACTCGCCGGGGCCCGAAAACGATCTGCGGATGCCCTCTCTGCATGATTGCCGCGGTGCAGTGACCCTTGCTCTCCTTTGTCATTCCCGCAGGGCAATCCGCGTTTGCTTCTGCCTCCCCACAAGGAACCGTCAATGCGATACGAGTGCTCCCAGGCCTAGATCCCAGCTCCAACCGGAATCACCGCGGTACGGTAAACGGAACGATTGGAGGCCTAGCCGACCCGGACGGCTGCGGGTCCCGGTAGCTGCCTTCGATCCACCACGCCGCGCAGTACATCATCCAGCAGGTGGTAAAGAGCACCAGGCTGGCGCGCCACCACAGCATCACTAGAAAAAGACTGATCGTGATCAGGGCGTTTGCGGTCATTGCGATACGCCGGGCCAGTTCGTGCCTGTTCATGGTACTTCCTCCGACCCGACGGATTGTAGACCAGCGAAGGGAGAACGCACCAGCCCCGCCGCTCGCCGATGTGGCTATCATGAAGGCAGCGGCAAATGAGGCAACGGGAGGCAAAGATGTCCAGAACCGCGTCAGAGATGGTGGAGCTGGGAACCGTGGCTCCGGCCTTTGAACTTGTGGATGTGGTCAGCCGGCGCACGCTCAGCCGCGACGACCTGCTCGCCGCACGCTGGGATGACGCGCACGGCAACGCCATCGATCCGGCAAGCCGAGTCATCTCACATCCCAAGCGCGGTCTGCTGCTGATGTTCGTCTGCGTGCACTGCCCTTACGTCAAGCATGTGGAAGCGGAGCTGGCGCGCCTGGGACAGGACTATGGCGGCCCCGGCGACCCGATTGCCCTCGCCGCGATCCAATCCAACGACATCGTCGCCTACCCGCAAGACGACCCCGATCGCATGCGCGAACAGGCACAACGCCTGAGCTGGAACTTTCCCTACCTGTTGGACGACACACAGACGGTGGCGCGCCGCTACGGTGCGGCCTGCACGCCGGACTTTTTTCTCTTCGACGGTGCGATGCGGCTGGTCTATCGCGGCCAGCTCGACAGCAGCCGTCCGCGGCGTGGAGACTTTGGCAATGACGAACCCGTCACCGGCATCGATCTGCGCCGCGCCCTGGACGCCGTCCTGGCCGGCAGGCACCCGGACCCGGACCAGCGCGCCTCCATCGGCTGCAACATCAAGTGGAAGGAATAGCCAAAACTAAAGCAAAAACGCGGATAGCTTATAGGTATTTCGCCCTTCGTTGTCATTCCCGAAGGGAATCTTTGTTGTCATTCCTGAAGGGAACTTTTGTTGTCATTTCCGAAGGGAACTTTTGTTGTCATTCCCGAAGGGAACTTTTGTTGTCATTCCCGAAGGGAACTTTTGTTGTCATTCCCGAA
>CAXTBJ010000084.1:7132-9527 GCA_964242585.1 uncultured Bryocella sp. | reverse complement strand
TTTGCCTGTTCTCTGTACCGTCGGCTCATCCGCGAAGCATGAGGGGTTCGCCGCGCCCCAACGTTCGGACTTGAAACGCACGGACGCCCGCGTGGAGAGAGGTGTCTCGACGCAGGCGCCTGGATCGCGGTAAGGGTGGGAAACGCCTTGAGAAGCGGGAGCCGGTCTAGCCGCGGGTGGCGGCGTCCGAGCCATGCTGCTTGACCATCTTGTTATAAATCCCGAGCAGCAGGAAGGGAGCTACCCACTGACCGACAAACAGGGCCTCATGCTTTTTCCCGGCAATCTGAAAGGAAACCGATCCAAGGATCGAAGCGATGGCCATGCCCAGGTAAGCGCTTGATGGAATCTTGGAGGTGTACTGCTCGATAGCAGCGGTGAACTGATCCTCGTGGGCCTGTCCGGCCGATACGCGATAATCCGACATTGCACTCATCTCTCTGCGGCCAGTTGCCGTGTTGAGGAAGATGCGCATTCAGGGCGCGGGGGTCGTCTGCACGCAAAAGGATTTCAGCTGACAAAGTTCCCGCACCATCTTTGCCGAGCATGACGCCCCCGCGCCGCCTGTCTCCGCGCCGTGGAGCTGGCGAGCGCAGGGCAACCCCCGATACCGGCTTTCTCGCCCGCGCCGTTGACTTTCCCCACGGGCGGCGATAGGGTACGGAAGGATGAACCGTATTTCCGATCGCCGCGGACACCATCCGCACCACCATACACCGCACCGTGGTGCCTCACGCCACGGATCAGCGGTGTTGGCGGTCCTGTCCGATTCGGCGGTGTAGAAGAACGCACAAGGATCAACGGCCCGCTGACGCGAACTTCGCGAGCGGGCCTTTTTACGCCTAACCCCCACTGAACGGCATGCCGCATGACATGCCCACACGGGGCCGAAATCACGCAAACGCGGGAAAGAGACGCATGATGCAATTGCAGGAGCAAACGGCGATTGACTTCGCCAAGGCCGATGGCCTGGTCGCCGGGATCGTGCAGGACGCCCAATCGGGCGAGGTGCTGATGCTGGGTTTTCTGAACGAGCGGAGCTGGGCCATGACGCGTGACTCCGGCTTTGTCACCTTCTGGAGCCGTACCCGCAACAAGCTGTGGCAAAAGGGCGAAACCAGCGGCAACCGTCTGCGGATCGTCTCTGTCGCGACCGACTGCGACAGCGATGCCCTGCTCTTCCGCGTCAAGGTGGAAGGCGACGGCCTGGTCTGCCATGAAGGCGCCGTCAGCTGCTTCACCAAACCGATCACGTTGTAGGTTGTACGTGGTCCCTCGCCGCCTCACACCGTGTTGGCATTACTCACAGCCCGAACGCAACGTAGAACGTACAACTCAGAACGTACAACGCCTCACGAGACCCACATGCCTCCCAAGCTAAAACTCGGCATCCCGAAGGGCAGTCTGCAGGACGCCACGGTCGCGCTCTTCGCCCGCGCCGGCTGGAATATCTTTGCCTCCGGCCGCAGCTACTTCCCCTCTATCGACGACCCCGAAATCGAGTGCATGCTCGTCCGCGCCCAGGAGATGGCCCGCTACGTCGAGCACGGCGCCCTCGACGCCGGCCTCACCGGCAACGATTGGGTCCTCGAGAACGAGTCGCAGGTCGAGCGCGTCACCTCGCTCACCTACTCAAAGCAGAGCCGCAACCCCGTCAAGTGGGTGCTCGCCGTGCCCGAAGACTCACCCTTCAACAAGCCCGATGACCTCGCCGGCAAGGTCATCGCCACAGAACTCGTCGAGTACACCAAGCGCTACTTCGCCGGCAAAAATATCCCCGTCAAGGTCGAATTCAGCTGGGGCGCCACCGAGGTCAAGCCGCCCACCCTCGCCGACGCCATCGTCGAGGTCACCGAAACCGGCTCCAGCCTCCGCGCCAACCGCCTCCGCATCCTAGAAACCCTCATGGAGTCCGAAACCCAGCTCATCGCCAACCGGCATTCCTGGCAGGACGACTGGAAGCGTTCCAAAATCCAAACCCTCAGCCTCATGCTCAACGGCGCCATAGCCGCCCAGACCCAGGTCGGCCTCATGTTGAACGTGCCCAAAGCCGCCCTCGATCAGGTCCTCGGCGTCCTTCCCGCGCTCAACTCCCCTACCGTCTCCGAGCTCCGCGACAAAAACTGGGTCGCCGTCAACACCATCCTCGAGCAATCCGTGGTCCGCGACGTCATCCCCCGCCTAAAAGCCGCCGGCGGCACCGGCATCGTCGAATACCCACTAAGCAAGGTCGTCCTCTAACCTCTTTTTAGAGGTCCTCCCCGCAGGGGAGCTGCTGTTGCCCTTGCTTTGCACCTGCCACTCTTTGTTGTCATCCCCGCAGGGGATCTGCTGTTGCCCTTGCTTTTGCACTTGCCTCTCTTCGTTGTCATCCCTGCAGGGGATCTGCTGTTGC
>CAXTBJ010000084.1:0-7032 GCA_964242585.1 uncultured Bryocella sp. | reverse complement strand
CTGCTGTTGCACTTGCTTTTGCACCTGCCACTCTTTGTTGTCATCCCCGCAGGGGATCTGCGTTTGCCCTTGCTTTTCTTTCTGTCATTCCCATAAGGGAATCCGCGTTTGCCCTTGCTTTTCTTTCTGTCATCCCCGAAGGGGATCTGCTGTTCGGCCGGCTACACCCTTAGCGCAACACCACCAGGACACCCGCAATGAAGATCTTCTGGATCATCCTAGCCGTCGTCGTCATTGGCCTAGCCATCAACGCGCTGGTCGCCTACCTGCTGCAGAAAAAACGGACCGAGCGCGCGATGAAGGACGGCGTGATCGTCTACGCCACCGTCGTCTCTGTCTCAAACGCAGGCGGCTGGGCAAAATACGCGGAGATGAAAAAGATCGTCCTCCGCGTGCAGGACGCCAAGGCCTCCGCGCCACGCGAGGTAACCCTCAAGAGCCGTCTGCCACCTAACCAGAAGCTGGTCCCCGGCATGAAGGTTCCCGTCGCCATCGACCCCTTAAAACCGCAGCGCGTCTACCCGGCCACGCCCGAAGCCGTAAAGCGCATCACCCTCACCGGCTCCCGCCAGGAGCGCCGCATGATGAAGCAGCAGGGCATGTAGCTTTCCGCGCTTCAACAAGCGCAGCCTCACTTACCCAGGGGCCGTCATCCTGAGCGAAGCGAAGGACCCCTGTATTTCGTCCGCAGCCGCACTCCCACCGAAGCGCAACCACGAAAGCAGACCATGAAGATCCTGAAAACCTTCGGCGACAATGCCAAAGCGGCCGAAACCGCCATCCAGCAGATCGAAGGGCGCGGTGCTGTCTCCACCGCCAAGGTCGACGCAGTCGTCCACAAGATCCTCGCCGAGGTTCGCCAGGGCGGCGACGAAGGCGTCCGCGAATACGCCGTCCGCTTCGACGGCCTCGCCCCCGACCAGCCCCTCCTCGTCACCCCCGAGGAAATGAAAGCCGCCTGGAACGACACTTCGGAAGAGCTCCGCGCCGCCATGCGCCTAGCGCAGGCCAACATCCGCGCCTTCGCCGAAAAGCAAATGCCCAAAGCCTGGAGCTTTCGCCCGCAGGAGGGCATGGAGGTCGGCCAGATCGTGCGCCCGCTCGAATCGGTAGGCTGCTACGTCCCCGGCGGCCGCTATCCCCTGCCCTCCACGCTGCTCATGACTGCCACGCCCGCCCAAGTTGCGGGGGTAGACCGCATCGTCGTCTGCAGCCCCAAACCCGCACGTGAAACCATGGCCGCCGCCCACCTCGCCGGGATCACGGAGTTCTACCGCATCGGCGGCGCGCAGGCCGTCGCCGCCATGGCCTACGGCACCGAAACCATCCAGCCGGTCACCAAGATCGTCGGCCCCGGCAACCTCTACGTCACCGCCGCCAAGATCGCCGTCTCGCACGAAACCGGCATCGACATGCCCGCCGGCCCCACCGAGATCGTCGTCACCAGCGAAGCCGGCGACGCCACCGGTATCGCCGCCGACCTCGTAGCCCAGGCCGAGCACGACCCCGACGCCCTCCCCATCTTCATCACGAACAACGCCGACCTCGCCGAAGAGGTAGCCCTCGAAACCAGACGACAGGCCCACGGCAACGACATCGCCATGCAGTCCATCGAGGCCCAGGGCTATATCTTCGTTACCAAAACCGTCGGAGAAGCTCGCGACCTAACCAACCGCCTCGCCCCCGAGCACCTCACCGTCGACACCGGCGCCGACCTCCGCTGGGTAAAAAACGCCGGCTCCGTCTTCATCGGCCACCACACCCCCCAGTCCATGGGCGACTACATCTCCGGCCCCAACCACGTGCTCCCCACCGGCCGCAACGGCCGCGTCCGCGGGGGCTTGAGCGTGCTCGACTACGTAAAAATCATCACCGTCCAGCAATACACCCAGGAAGCCCTACGCATCGTAGGCCCCCACACCATAGCCCTGGCCGAAGCCGAAGGCTTAACCGGCCACGCCGAAAGCGTCCGCGTCCGCATGCGCTAATCGCGCTGCCTATTTTCTGTCATTCCCGAAGGGAATCTGCGTTTTGCCCGTCGCGGCAATCGCGCTGTAAGGGGAACCATGAACGCCGCAGCCGAACCCGAACCCGCCACACCCCAACCCCAGCCCCGCGCCCGCGTCCTCACCATGCCGGAGTACCACCCTCCGCTCGCCGGCCGTGACGCCCTGCGCCTCGACTTCAACGAAAACACCCTCGCCCCCAGCCCCCGCGTCCTCGCCCGCCTCCGTGAGCTCACCGCCGAAGGCCTCACCGTCTACCCCGAACGCGAGCCCACCGAGCGCATCGTCGCCGCCCAACTCGGCCTCGAACCCGGTCAGATCATCCTCACAAACGGCGTCGACGAGGCCATCCACCTCGTCGCCTGCGCCTTCCTCGACGAAGGCGACGAAGCCCTCATCTGCACCCCCACCTTCTTCATGTACGACGTCTCGATCAGCATGATGACCGCGAACCTGGTCCGCGTCCAGACCGACGACACCCTCGCCTTTCCCTTCGAACGCTTCCTCCAGGCCATCACGCCCAAAACAAAACTCATCATCGTCGCCAGCCCCAACAACCCCACCGGCTCCGTCGTCAGCCGCGAGCACCTCCTCGCCATCGCCGCGGCCGCGCCCCACGCCGTCCTCATGGTCGACGAGGCCTACTTCCACTTCTTCGGGGATACCGTCCTTCCCGACATCGCAGAAATCCCGAACCTGGTCGTCGCGCGCACCTTCTCCAAGGCCTACGGCCTCGCCAGCCTCCGCATCGGTATGCTCGCCGCGGACCCGCGCCTCATCGGCTTCCTCCGCAAGGTCAGCTCGCCCTATAACGTCAACGGCGTAGCCCTCGCCGTCCTCCCCGAAGCCGTCGCCGACACCGACTACCTGGACTGGTACACCCTCCAGGTCCACGCCGGCCGCGAACGCATCACCACCGCCCTGCAAGCCCTCAAGGTCCGCACCTGGCCCTCCGCCGCCAACTTCGTCCTCATGGACATCGGCCCGCGCCACAAGCAGCTTTGCGAGACAATGCGCGAAAAAGGCATCCTCCTCCGCGACCGCTCCTCCGATCCCGGCTGCGAAGGCTACGTCCGCATCACCGTAGGTCCTGAAGAACACGTCACCCTCGGCATAGAAGCCCTCACCGCCACCCTGCACGAGATGAACTGGACCCCCGCCGAAGGTCGCCACCCCCACACCACAGGCAACGAACCCCGGGAGTTCGAATAAATCTTCCCTTGGTTGTCATTCCCGCAGGGAACCTGCGTTGAAGGCCGCAACGCTCAACAATCCAAGTCAACGGTAGGCAGGTTCCGGCAAAGAGCTACGCCCCGGCATTACCATAGAAGTTCATGAACACCACGAGACAGGCTCCGCAACTCACACCGAAACAGCGCCAGAACCTGATCTTCGGCCTCAGCATGGTTCTCCTTCTGCTCGCAGCCCTCCCGCTGGTTCGGCAATGGCTCGGCTACGGCGCGCTGAAGGGCTGGGAAGCGATTCTACTCGGCATCGCGATCTTCCTCGTCGGCCTGCCCGCCCTGGCGCTCGGCATCCAGCAGGTGCGCGAGCGCAAGAATCCGCCGTCGGTCAAAGCCCCCACCCTCACCCCCGCGCAGCGGGCCCGTCAGGAGCGCCTGCGTCAAAGCGCCCGCACCCGCGGCCGCGTTGTGGTGCAGAGACCGAAGGGGAGAATGCGATGAGCGATCTCGTGCAGGAAATCGGCGTCACCCCGCAAACTGCGGCCGCCAATGAGCCAAAACCGAACCCTACCGCTCGCACCGGCACGGTCAATCGCAACACCCTCGAAACAAAGATCGCCCTCCAGCTCAACGTCGACGGCACAGGCCAATACCACGTCACCACCGGCATCCGCTTCTTCGACCACATGCTCGAAGCCCTCACCAAACATGGCGGCTTCGACCTCGACCTCACCTGCCAGGGCGACCTCGACGTAGACCAGCACCACACCGTGGAAGATATCGGCATCGCTCTCGGCGAGGCCTTGGACCAGGCTCTCGGCGACAAGCGCGGCATCCTCCGCGCCGGTTACTTCTGCATGGCCATGGACGAAACCCTCGCCGTCTGCGCCATCGACCTCTCCGGCCGCGTGGCCTGCGTCGTAGACGACGGGCTGAAACAGCCCCTCGTAGGCGACTTTCAGACCGAACTCGTCCCCGACTTCTTCGACGGCTTCGCACGGGGAGCCAGAGCGAATGTCCACGTAAAAACCATGTACGGCCGCTCGGACCACCACAAGATCGAGGCCATCTTCAAAGCCTTCGCCCGCGCCCTACGCGGCGCCTGCTCCCGAGACGAACGCATGCGCGACCTCCTCCCCAGCACCAAGGGCCTGCTGTGACCCGCAACACATCTCAGGCCTTTGCGTCTTTGTTGTCATTCCCGAAGGGAATCTGCGTTTGCGCAGAGGCGGATCAGCTACAAGCAAGGAGTCATACCACTAATAGTCGAGCTCCAAACTTGAAGAAGCCGCCTCTATCAAAGCGGGATTGGGACTTCTTCTCATTGATGCCTTTCTCTACTTAGCCGCACTTACTTACGCGCGCACTCACCTAGAGCAGCTAACGAGTCTGCTACACGCGGCAGCTTGGTTTCTTGGTCGGCTCCATCGTAAATATTGCTGTCCTGGTACTGCTCATGTTCGGCACCGGCGCAAAGAGGGCAGTAGCCCTTCTCGCGTTGCTAGGCTTACCTCTCTGGTACGAATTCACCCTTTATTAATCGCCAATGAGCATCGAACTCCCCAAGCAAAAGCGCACCGACGCGGTAGCCTCCCTGCAACGCTACTTCGAGGAAAACCTCCCCGAATTGCTCGGCGACCTCCCTGCCGGCTACTGCTCAACTACATCCTCGAAGAGATCGGCCCCACCATCTCATCAGGCCATTCACGACGCCCAGACCCGCCTGACCCAACGCGTCGCCGACCTCGACGTTGACGAGCTCCAATACTGGGCCAAGAAGGGCAGAAGGCTCGTCGCTGACCCTTGGAGCGGTTCGAACCCTTGAGTTCTGGATCAGAAGTCCGACGATGGCGGCATATACTTGGGGGATGAACTGCCGGAGGTGAAGCATGAAAAAAACCGCCGATATCTTCTACGACAACGGGCATCAGGCAGTCCGCCTCCCCGAAGGAATCAGCTTCCAAAACGGGCACGTCGCTATCCGCCAGGACGAGCAAACGGGCGAAGTGATCCTGTCAAAAGCAAGCCACTCCGGCGACTTCGAGAAACTCTTCCAGATGCTCGACGAGCTAGGCCCTGCCCCGGAAGACTTCATGCTGTTCCTCTGTGACCCAATCCTGGAGCGGGAGCCGCTGGACCTATTCGCAGACGAGGACGACCTTCCCTAACATGCCTCGTCTCATGCTGGACACCAACATCATCAGTTACGTCCTCAAACGGCCCAATTCTCCCATAGGCGAACGCTTTCGTCGAACGCCGTCGGCCGACATCGCCGTTTCCAGCATCGTGGAAGCCGAGCTACGCTACGGTGTCGCTCGTATGCCCAAAGAAGCGCATCTACCGCTACTCGTCGACGAGGCTCTGAGCAGGCTGACGATCCTTCCATGGGACTCAGCCTGCGCTCGGCAGTGCGCCTTTCTGCGCGCCCATCTTGGCACGACCGGCTTCGCCCTAAGCTACGCGGACGCCATGATCGCCGCCCACGCCCTTGCGCTCAACCTGACCCTGGTCACCAAGGACCAGGCATTCGAGCGAGTGCGCAATCTACGCTTCGAAGACTGGGCCGAGTCCCCCGCATGATCGCCGTCATCGACTACCGCGCCGGCAACCTCACCAGCGTCGTCAAGGCCCTCCGCTACCTCGGCGCGGACGACATCCTCGTCACGCAAGACCCCACCGACGTCCGCCGCGCGCAAAAAATCATCCTCCCCGGCGTAGGCCACTTCCGCTCCACGCAGCTCCTCCACGACCTCGGTCTCACCGCCGCTATTCGGACCGCCGTGGCTCCAGAGTTGGGACAGGCTACCCCCTTCCTCGGCATCTGTGTAGGCCTCCAATGGCTCTACGAAGGCTCCACCGAAGCCCCCGAAATTCCTGGCCTCGCCCACTTCCCCGGCCAGTGTGAACACTTCCCCACCCACGACGAGGCCCCCGACGCCCGCCAAGACCTGAAATCCCCCCACGTAGGCTGGAACTCCCTCGAATCCATCCGCCCAGACTCACGCCTCCTCGCCGGCGTCGCCCCCGGCAGCTTCGTCTATTACACCCACAGCTGGCGCGCCCCCGTCTCCGCCGACACCGCCGCCACCACCCTCTACGGCGGTGCGTTCACCGGCGCGGTCGAGCGCGCCAACGTCATGGGCGTTCAGTTCCACCCCGAAAAATCCGCCGACACCGGCCTTCAGGTCCTGCACAACTTCCTAGCGCTCTAGCATCTGAAACTGAAAGTAGAAACTCTCTCTGCGCCCTTCGCGCAACCTCAACGAACTCTGCGTTCTGCTTCACGCCACCATCCAAGGAGAGGCCATGAGCACAGCCACCGACCTCAACGACGCCGAACAAGCCGATATCGCCACCACCACCACCACCACCGGCACCACCACGAAAACCCCGGTAGCCGACAACCACCTCTCCACCCTCGCCGCGCCCGCCGTCACCCTCGATCCGATCGATAAGGGGACCGGCCAAAAAGAACTCCCCTGACTTGCTAACCAAACGCATGGTCGCCTGCCTTGTGGCAGAGCACCGCACGAGCCACACTTGCTGACAAAACGCATTATCGCCTGCCTCGACGTCCGCAATGGCCGCGTCGTCAAAGGCATCCAGTTCCTCGACATCATCGACGCCGGCGACCCCGCCGAGCTCGCGCACCGCCACGCCGCCGCCGGTGCCGACGAGATCGTCCTGCTCGACATCACCGCCACCCACGAGGCCCGCGGCACCCTGCTCGACACCGTCAAGCGCACCGCCGACGCCCTCTTCGTCCCCTTCACCGTCGGCGGCGGCATCCGCTCCGCCGAAGACGCCGCCGCGGTCTTCGACGCCGGCGCCGACAAGGTCTC
>CAXTBJ010000083.1:11051-16562 GCA_964242585.1 uncultured Bryocella sp. | reverse complement strand
AAAACCGCGAACCCGACATGATCGACAAGGAATTCTTCCGCCTCTGGTTCCGCGAACGCTGCGACCCCTACAAGGACGCCACCCTCCCCACCCCACCAGCCGACCTTATCGCCGAACTAGCCAGCCGCTACATCCAGCTCTTCGAACGCATCACGGGTGAACCTTTCACTATCGAACCACGCCCTATAAACAAGACCGTTATCGCAGCGCTTTGATCCCGCTTTCTCGTACGGCAGCGCCAATGTACACGATGCCCAGCACTGACCGATGGTCATGACGTCGCGCTCGGACCTAGTTACTTCCCACAATCGCGTTTACCGGGGTTTACTGTATACCTGCTCTTTGTGTATACGTTCGCGTAGCCGCTTCGCAAGCGGATAGCAACCATGCGCGCCGATGTGGGTTTTGACACACGTTCTGGTCGTTAGTGAAGGAGTTCAGGTGCGAATGATCGTTCCTTGTCTATTAGTTCTTCTCTGCGTGGGACTAGGGTACGTCGGCTACATAGCTTACAAGTGCAGGCGACTCTTGGCGGCGTGCCGGAATGCACCACCAACCCGAGCGGAAATACCTGACGTCTACGCAATTAGAGGAGACAGGCGAGGTATGGGTCCGCAGAGCGACTTTATATCGGAGACGTTCGTGCCAAGCTATTCTCATAGAGCTACGCAGATATCAATGGCGCGGAGTCTGATTGCAACAGGTGTGGACCCGGTTAAAGCGGCTACGCTCTTAACGATTCCATTCGACCTCGTGATTTCGAATGAGAAACGGAGCTCTGCATCCTAGGGCTCTTGAAGTAACCGGTTCCGGAACACTCGCAAGCGACTATATGGGATTGTTTCGGTACTGGATAAATACCGCTATGTCGCACTCTCGTCGGTAATCCTCTTTGCCTAGCCATGTTTGCTACCGCAAGCAGTTGCACACTCCGAAAACCGGACCTCACGCCATGAAGCATAATCATGACGAATGCCGACTTCGCCGCAAACCATCCTGATCATCGGCTCCGGCGCCCGCGAGCACGCCATCGCCACCGCCCTCGCGCGCTCCCCGCAAAGCCCGGACCTCCTCTGCTTCTCAAACGCCCAAAACCCCGGCATTGAGCGCCTAAGCCGCCGCTACCGCACCGGCTCGCTCACCGACCCAGCCGCCATCACGGCCTTCGCCACCGAGCAAAACGCCACCCTCGCCGTCATCGGCCCTGAAGCTCCACTCGCCGCAGGCGTAGCCGACGCGTTATGGGCAGCGAACATCCCCACCGTCGGCCCTACAAAATCCCTCGCCCGCATCGAAAGTTCCAAAAGCTTCGCCCGCGACCTCCTCACCAGGCACAACATCCCCGGTAACCCCGTCTACGAGCGCATCGATTCTGCCGCTCTGGGCAGTCCCGCCGCCGCCCACGGCAGCCCCGAAGCCGCCCTCGCCGCCGCCGAGCAGGTCCTTCGCCGCCTCGGCGATCACCACGTCATCAAGGACGACGGCCTCGCCGGCGGCAAAGGCGTCAAAGTTTTCGGCGACCACCTCCATTCGCTCGACGACTCCCTCGCCTTTTGCCGCGAGCTCCTCGCCGCCGGCCACCCCTTCGTCATCGAAGAAAGGTTCGAAGGCGAAGAGTTTTCGCTCCTCAGCTTCACGGATGGCACCACGCTCCGCCATATGCCCCCCGTCCAGGACCACAAGCGTGCCTTCGACGGCGACCGCGGTCCCAACACCGGCGGCATGGGCTCCTACTCCTGCGCCGACGGCCTGCTCCCGTTCCTCACCCGCGAAGACGTCGCCGAGGCCCAGTCCATCAACGAGCGGACTATATCCGCGCTGAAGAAGGAAACCGGCGAGCCCTACCGCGGCATCCTCTACGGCGGCTTCATGGCCACGCGCCACGGCGTCCGCCTCATCGAATACAACGCCCGCTTCGGCGACCCCGAGGCCCTCAACCTCCTCACCCTGCTCGAAACCGACCTCCTGGGCGTCTTCAAGGCCATCACCGACGGCACGTTGCAGTCGCTCCACACGCACTTCGCGCCCGAAGCCAGCGTCTGCAAGTACATCGTCCCTGAAGGCTACCCCGACGCCCCGCGCAAGGGAGACCCCGTCAACCTGCCCGACTACCTGCTTCCCGGCGTCTCACTTTTCCTCTCCGCCGTAGACGTCCAGGCCGGCGAACTGATCTCCACCGGCTCCCGCACCGTAGCCGTAGTCGCCCGCGCCCCCACGCTCGCTGAAGCCGAATCTGCCTGCGAACGCTTCGCCAGCATCATCCCGGGCCCTTTCTTCCACCGCAAGGACATAGGCACTGCCGCCGCCCTCGCCGCCCGGGTCCAGCACATGCGCTTCCTGCGAAGTCTTTAGCTCTCCTTTTCGGTTGTCATTCCCGAAGGGAATCTGCGTTTGCTTTTGTTTTTCTTTCTGTCATTCCCGAAGGGAACCTGCTGTCCGCCCGGCGCGCCGCAAACCCCAAGGGAACCACCCGCTAACCTGAACCATCACCAAGGGATTCCACCAGTGCCCGACCCACAAACCCCACTCCGCGTAGGCATCCTCGGCTCCACCCGAGGCACCGCCCTCCAAGGCATCCTCACCGCCCTCCGCAAGAACGAACTTCCCGACGTGGAACTCGCTCTGGTCATCGCCGATAAGCCAAACGCCCCCATCCTCGACCGCGCGGCGCAGCACGACATCGACAACCTCTTTCTCAACCCCAAAGGCCTCGAGCGGGAAATGTTCGACGCCGAGGTCACCAGCGCCTTCGAGGAAGCCGACGTCGAGCTCATCCTCATGATCGGCTACATGCGCATCGTCTCGCGCGAGTTCATTGAAGACTGGCGCGGCCGCCTGCTCAACGTCCACCCCTCCCTGCTGCCCGCCTTCGCCGGCCTGATGAACCGCCAGGTGCACGAAGCCGTCCTCGCCGCCCGCGTCCCCGAAACCGGCTGCACCGTCCACCAAGTGACCGAAGACGTAGACGCCGGCCCGATCGTGCTGCAAAAACGCTGCCGCGTGCTTGAAGGCGATACAGTAGAAAGCTTAAAGGATCGCGTCCAGGCGCTGGAGCAACAGGCTTTTGTCGAGGTACTGCAGAAGTGGCCACGGGAAGGGACGTTGTAAGTTGTACGTCAACGTCTTTGTCATCCCGCACAGCAACCCGGCGCAGCCCCAACCCATGTATGACGTACAACTTAGAACGTACAACGCCGAGCCCATGACCTCGCCCCAGCCCAACCCCCTCCCCACCATCGGCCTCATCATGGGCGGCCGCTCCGACTGGCCCACCATGGAGTGCGCCGCCCAGATCCTCGACGAGCTCGCCATCCCCTATGAAGTCGAGGTCGTCAGCGCCCACCGCACCCCCGAGCGCATGTTCGAGTACGCCCGCAGCGCCAAATCCCGCGGCCTGCAACTCATCATCGCCGGCGCCGGCGGCGCGGCGCACCTGCCCGGCATGGTCTCGGCCCTTACCACGCTCCCCGTTCTCGGCGTCCCCGTTGAAAGCAAGGCGCTCAAGGGCATGGATTCGCTGCTGTCGATCGTGCAAATGCCCGGCGGCGTCCCCACCGCGACCTTCTCTATCGGCCCATCCGGCGCAAAAAATGCCGCCCTCTTCGCCGCCCAAGTCCTAAGCCTGCACGACCCCGCACTTGCCGCCCGCTTTGAAGCCCACCGCAAAGCCCAGACTGAAGCCGTCCTCACCGCCAGCGACCCCCGCATCTAAGCTGCTCCTTGGTTGTCATTCCCGCAGGGAATCTGCGTTTGCCGGTGCTTACATTCCAGCAGGGCAACTGCGTTTGCTCTTGCTTTTCTTTTTGTCATTCCCGAAGGGAACCTGCTTTATCCGCCCATGATCTCCCAAGAAACATCGCAGCAGAAGTCCACCCGCATCGGCATCCTCGGTGCCGGCCAACTCGCCCTCATGCTCGCCGAAGCCGTCCCCGTGCTGACGAAAAAGCTCGCTGGAAAACTCCCTGACGCCCCGCATATCGAGATCCTCTGCGCGGGCTCCCCCGGCGACTGCGCCGAAGCCGTCGCTCCCGTGCTCGAAACCGACCTCACCGACGCCGCGGGCGTTCAGCGCTTCGCAAGCCAAGTCGACATTGTCACGGTAGAAAGTGAAAACATCGACGCCGCCGTCCTCCAGAACCTGAACCTCGCCCCCAACGCCCACGCCATCGGCATCGCCCAGGATCGCCTGCTCGAAAAGAATTTCTTCAGCACCTGCGGCATAGAAACCGCACCCTTCCGTGCCGTCAATTCCGTCGAGGACCTCCAAAGCGCCATCGCTGACGTTGGCCTTCCCGCCATCCTCAAGACCCGCCGCATGGGCTACGACGGCAAGGGCCAGGTCCGCCTCGCGCACCCCGAAGAAGCCGCCGCTGCTTGGATCGAGGTCGGCGAGGTCCCCTGCATCCTCGAAGGCACCGTCCCCTTCACCGCGGAGGTCTCCCTCATCGCCGCCCGCAACGCCTCCGGCCAAATCGTCTTCTATCCCCTAACCGAAAACCACCACCGCGCCGGCATCCTCCGCGTCTCGATCGCACCCTGCTCCGCAGCCAGCACGAACCCTTGCGACTGCAAAGCCCTGCAGCCAGTTGCTGAAGCCCACCTCCGCGAACTTCTCATCCGTCTCGACTACATCGGCGTCCTCGCCGTCGAGTTCTTCACCCTCGGCACGGAGACCGGCAAACTCATCGCCAACGAGATGGCCCCGCGCGTCCACAACTCCGGCCACTGGACCATCGAAGGCGCCGAAACCTCGCAGTTTGAAAACCACCTTCGCGCCCTGCTGAACCTGCCGCTCGGCCCGACCGCGAGCCAACCCACAATCATGCTCAACTGCATCGGGACGATGCCCCCGGCCGAGGACACCGCCCGCTACCCGGAGGTCCACCGCCACGATTACGGCAAAGAGCCGCGTCCAGGCCGCAAGGTCGGCCATCTCACCCTGCCCGCACACGCCACAGCCGCCATCCGCTACTGGAAGGCGCGTCTCGGGGACGGGTAGCGGCAATCCCACCAGGCGGACTTCGGCTCTGCCCAGCGGGCAATGCATCTTCGTCACCCCCGGTCACATCAATGTGAGGCACGCCTACAAGGGGGCTACCCTGTCCGCGCGCATCGAAGAGTATTGAAGCTAAAAGCGTCGAAGGTAAGACAAGATGGCCACGATCACACCCCTAGCGCCGCTGACACCCAACCTTCCGCTGCCGCGGGCCGCCGGTGCGCCTGGGATGTCGCTCTCTGCCGACTCCTTTCACCGCCTGCGCGACAGCCATGGCCGCGCCATCACGGACCTGCGCCTCTCCGTTACGGATCGTTGTAACTTTCGCTGCGTGTACTGCCGCACCGGGGCAGGCGGCGAAACGCTCGGCGAACTGCCGCTCGCGGACTACGCCCACATGCTGCGGCTCTTCGTCGATCTCGGGGTGGAGAAGGTCCGCTTTACAGGGGGTGAACCCTTGCTCCGCCGCGGACTCGTTGACCTCATCCGTGAGACGGCCCGCCTGCGCCCGGCCT
>CAXTBJ010000083.1:0-10951 GCA_964242585.1 uncultured Bryocella sp. | reverse complement strand
CCGGCCTCGGCACTGGATCTCGCCCTCACCACCAATGGTCACCTGCTCGCCCCCATGGTCGACGACCTGAAGGCCGCCGGGCTGACGCGCGTGACGGTCAGCATGGATGCCGTGAACCCGGACACCTTCGCCCGCATCACGCGCATCCCGGGCAGCTTCGGGCGCGTGCGCGACGGCATCCGCGCGGCGCAGGACGCCGGCTTCGGCCCGGTCAAGGTCAATTGCGTCCTCATGCGCGGCTTCAACGACGGGGAGATCGAGGCCTTCGCCGAATTTTCCCGTACCGAAGGCGTGATTATCCGCTTTATCGAATTCATGCCCTTGGGTGAGGATCGCCAGTGGGCGCCCGAGACCGTGGTGCGCATGGACGAGATTCTCGAGCGGCTCAACCGGTTCCGTCCCCTGGTCGCCTTGCCCGCAAATCAGCTCTCTGAAACCGCTCGGCGCTTTACCTTCGACGACGGGCGCGGGGAGATCGGCATCATCGCCCCCGTTTCCAACCCGTTCTGCGGCCATTGCAGCCGGATACGGCTCACCTCCGACGGGAAAATACGCACCTGCCTGTTCTCCCAGATCGACCACAACCTCGCCGGCCCCCTGCGGATGGGCGCCTCGGATGCCGAGTTGATGGCCCTGATACGGCGCGTGGTCGATCGTAAGGAGGCCAGGCATCACATCGGAGAGCCCGGCTTCTTGAGTCCGGCTCGCAGTATGGTGCAGATCGGCGGCTAAGCTGAGTTTGAGAGCTTGAGCCATAACAGCGCCTCAGCTTCATGACGTCAAGATGATCTACAACTTTTGACGTAAAGAGGGATTGCGGGAACCCCGATTTTCTGCTTCGCACTTTCAAAGATTCACGATTTGGCGCTATGCTTTGACTCCAGGGTTTTCCTCCAGGCCCGGTCGGGTGAAGTCTGAAAAAGATTCTCAAAGCGCCCGCTGCCGACGAGCTCCGGCTCTTTCATGAGGTCGCGCAAGCCCTCACGTCGAACCTGGAGCTGGAGCTCCTGCTGCGCGCCATTCTCGGCAAAATGGAAGAGTATTTCGGCCCCGAACGCTGGTCGCTGCTGATGGTCGACGAAGAAAAGAATGAGCTCTACTACGCGCTCAATGCGGGCAATGTTACCTCCAGTGCCCGGCTGCGCATGGGCGAGGGCATTGCCGGCTATGTGGCCAAAACCGGGGAGCCGCTTGTGGTCCCGGATGTCCGCTTGGATCGCAACTGGCTTCGTTTCTCCCTGGCGCATCCGGAACTGAAGCTGCAGTCCATCGCCTGCGTTCCGCTGCGGCACGGGAATCGCACCCTGGGCGTTCTGCAACTGCATAACAGCAAGCTGGATCTTCTGCCCGGCAGCTCGTTGTCTTTCCTGCGTATCCTCTGCGATTACGCCGCCATCGCCATGCAGAACGCGCGTCAGGTGAAACTGGTGCACAAGCTCAGCATCACCGACGATTGCACGGGTCTATTCAACTCGCGTTACCTCTACACGGTGCTGGAGGAGGAGATCGCCGCTCGTCTTGTTCATCCATCCGGCGGTGCAATGAACCCGGTGCAACACTTCAGCCTTCTTTTCTTCGATCTCGACCGCTTCAAGCATGTAAACGATACCTACGGCCATCTGGTCGGCTCGCGGCTGCTCGCGGAGGTCGGCAACCTGGTAAAACGCACGCTGGGACCGGAGCACATGGCCTTTCGTTACGGCGGCGACGAGTTCGTGGCACTCCTGCGCCACCTTAACAAGGAGGAGGCCACGAACACCGTCTCCGAACTGCGCGAGCGCCTGCGCGGTACAGATCTGATGACGGCCGAGGGCACCAACCTGCGCATCACCGCCAGCTTTGGCCTGGCAACTTTTCCCCAGGACGGCGACGACCTTCACGCCATCATCCGCGCGGCAGACTCCATGATGTACTGCGCCAAAGCCGAAGGCCGTGACCGCCTGGTCGTCGCCAGCTCTGAGCGCCCCCAGGTCATGCCCAAAATGGGCAACTCACGCCACCAGTGATGCGGAACTTCCTCAGCACCGCTGCTGGTTTAGAGCAAAATAGCTGACGAGAGGCACCTCGCTCTTTGTTTTCATCCCGCAGGGAATCTGCCGTTGTACTTGCTTTTGCCTGCTTTCTAATCACCTACACGAGTAGTTCTCGTGCGGGTACAGAGTCTGCAAAGTCTAAGACTTGCCGTCATCCTGAGCGTAGCGAAGGATTTCTGTATTGTGCTGCGGCTGCTCTAAGCCCTCGGGGAAACGCTATGGTCAGCCTCAGCGCTCTAGCCGCCGCACAGCCATGCTGCGATACACCGCCCCTTGCGCGCCGGGTACGCTCTCGTACAGATGGATTTCCGCCGCGGTCCACACCAGGGCAGGCCCCAGATGCGGCAAATCCGGTGTACGCAGGCGCTCCAGTCCCCGGAGCCCGGCACGGCCTTTGCTCCTCGCGAGCGTGATGTGCGGATGAAATGGCAGGGAGGCCGAGGTCGCGCGAAACGGAGCACTCCACTCCCCCACGGCGTGATGGAGCTGCACCAAGGCGCCGGACACCTCAACCGCGGCAAACAGAATTCCCTTGGCGGGAAACAGACCCAGGGAATCAACGCGCAGCGCGACCGGGGGATGTGTAAAGCCCTGCATCGCCGTCACAATGTCCGTCAATCGTCCGGGTTCCACATCCCCAAGAAACTGCAGGGTAATGTGCCACTGCTCCGGTGCACTCCAGCGCAGGCCGTCGCCGGGTGCCGCTAGTCTCAGCCGCGTGGCCGAAAGCCTCTCCAAGGCAAGGGGTGACAAGGGGATTCCTGCAAAAAGGCGCATCCCCCTACGCTAAAGCGGATTGCGTGTTGACGTAACTTGCCCTCAATCTTCCTTCTGTTATTGCCGTAGGGGGAATCTACGTTCCTTCCGACAAACACGCCGCTGACAGAAGCAAAAAACACCTGACCGCCCCGGAAAAACCTACTTACAGCAGCCGCGAAGACCTCCGCGGGATTCTATCCCGGTTGCGATCGCACCGGAGCGACCCTGAGCGGCATCTCGAACCCCAAAAAAGGCCGGGCCGGGCGGAAACCTGATTCCACCCGACCCGGCCTGACTTATTGACAGATCTAGTGTCCTGCTTCAACCTGAGGCGTGATGATGCCGATATTGGTAACCTCCGCCGCATGGCCGAACCCGATCACCTGCGCAATCGGCCCGAAATCCAGCTTCGGATCACCCTTCACGAACATTACCTTCTCCTGCCGGATCGAAAAGATCTTCTGTAACTCACCCGTGATGTCCGCCTTCGCAAAGGATTGGTCGTTAATCTTGTAGGCAAGCTGTCCGCCCCCGGCCGGCTGCACCTGCACCACGATGGTACGGGCGTTGGGCGTCTCCGGTGCCTTGGTCTTCGGCGGTTGCGGCACAAGTGCCTCAAGCCCCTTTGGATTGTTCGGTACGATGACCATAAAGATGATCAGAAGCACCAAAAGTACGTCGATCAGCGGGGTCACATTGATGCTCGACACCGCACCGCCGGTTCCACCTCCACCCATTCCCATGCTG
Source organism: uncultured Bryocella sp. (assembly GCA_964242585.1). Taxonomy (GTDB): domain Bacteria; phylum Acidobacteriota; class Terriglobia; order Terriglobales; family Acidobacteriaceae; genus Granulicella. The sequence continues at coordinate 7,412 of CAXTBJ010000083.1, read as the reverse complement.
CAACCCCTTTTCTGCCGCCACGGAAGCTCCCGGCCGGCCTAACACGTAGTGATTTTCGATTTAGTGTGTCTCGTTGACCGAATCCGTCAGCAGATTTAACTGGCTCACGCCGCCGGTACGCAGCGCATCGATCGCGGTCATCACGTCACCGTAATTTGCCCGTGTGTCCGCGCGGAAGTACACCGATTTGTCGTCGCCTGGATTGGTCTTCTTTGCTTCAAGGTCGGAAACCTTCTGCCCCAACGTATCCTTCGAGACCAGATCGCCGCCCACAAAGAACTTTCCATCACGGGTGACCGCAACGTTGATCGCATCTTCTTTGTTGGCGTTATCCATGATCGTGGCGGCCGTTACGACCGGCAGATCCACATTTACCTTGTTGTTCAACATCGGGGTGACCACCATGAAGATGATCAGCAACACCAGCATCACGTCCACCATCGGTGTGACGTTGATGTCGGAATTGACCTTTTTCCCCTCGTCCCGCTTTGAAATTGACATAGGGTCTTACCTCGCCGAATCGGCTGATCCGGCTGTTCCGTCTATCGCGGTGAAAGGTGCCGGGCTGGAGGAGCAGCGTGCGCTTCCTCCAGCCCGCGGAGGGGTCGTCGCGTTTAGCGGTGGGCCTGCTTGATGAAATAATCGACCAGCTCGGACGAGCTGTTGTCCATCTCCACGTCGAAGGCCTCAACCTTGTTCGTGAAGTAGTTGAACAGCATCACAGCCGGAATCGCGACGAGCAGACCGAAGGCGGTCGTCACGAGAGCCTCCGAAATACCGCCGGCCACGGCACCGATGCCGGTCGCCTTGGAGCTGGCGATAGAACGGAAGGCGTTCAGAATGCCGACCACGGTGCCGAACAGCCCGATAAACGGAGCCGTGGACCCGATGGTGGCGAGACCGCCGAGGCCCTTCTTCAGCTTCGCGTGCACGATGGCCTCGGAACGCTCCAGGGCGCGCTTGGAGCTTTCCACCTGCTCTTCGGTGATGGCGCCCCCCGAACCGAACGAACGGAATTCGGTCAGACCGGCGGTGACCACCTCGGCCAGATGCGACTTCTTGCTCTTGTCCGCAACCTTGATCGCCTCGTCCAAACGGCCTTCCTTCAAGGCATTGGCCACGCGGGGGGCGAACTCACGCGACTGGCTGCGGGCAGCCGAAAAATAGATCGCGCGATCGATGATGACAGCCAGCGACCAGATGGACATGATGAACAAAATCAGCACCACGCCTTTGGCCAAAATACCCATATTGCCCCACAGATCCATGGGGCTGAAGCCGACGGCGGGAGCCGCTCCGGCACCGCCCTCCTGCAAGAAGGCAGCGAGCGGAGCGAGGGAGACATGGGCAGATTGCATGAGATGAGCGAGAATCACGGGCTTTCTTTCCTCCTGAAACAGGGTGCGAGAGAAGTTTTTGGTTGTTGCATTCACGCGGCGCGTGAAGAAGATCGCTTGAAAGCGACAGCCTGAAAGCTGCTGCCGCGATGGGGAGGGTACCGAGAACAAACCTAAAACTTGAAGAACACCCTTACAATAAACGCCGTTCTGAGACCAAACTACCCTGCCCGGAGGTCGGACTCCAATCCCACAGGCAGGGTAGCCGCTAAGCCGGTACCGATCAACCGCCGTTCAGGTTGAAGTTCACGGTAACCGTGGTGTTTACCTCGGTCGGTTCCCCGTTCAGCAGGTAGGGCTTGTACCGCCACTGCTTTACCGCATCGATGGCCGCGCCTTGCAGCATCGCCGGACCGCTGATCGCGCTCAAATTTTCGATTGTGCCCGACTTCGAGATTGTTGCGCTCAATACCACCGTGCCGCTCAGACGAGCCGAACGCGCAATGGCCGGGTACACCGGTTGCGGCCCGGACAGCTTCAGACCCGAAACCACACCGCCTGAGATACGCACCGGCCCGGCGGGCTTTTTGGGCGCAGCCACCGCGACCGGGGTATCCCCCGAGCCGGTGGGGCTGCCGAACAGCGAGGTCGGATTGCCGCCGGCCGTGCTGCCTAAATCGGCACTTGCTGAACCCGGAGGCGGCGGTGGCCCCGTGTCCCTGATCATGTTGATCTTGGGAATTTTGGTCGGCACCGTCATATCCATCTCGGACGGTGCGGCCGGCGCCGAATGGGGAACAGTCGGAGTCGGTGGCGGCGGGGGAGGCGGCGGCGGCGGGGGCGGGGGAGGCGGTGGGGGCGCTGTGAGGGAGGCCGTCAGGGAGTTGTGCGGCAACGCCTCCGGATACAGCAACGGAATCAGAATCAAAAGGCCTAGAATGGCGCCATTGATCCCGAATGTGGCAATCATCCAGTATTTGGACTTTGTTTTGATCCGTCCACCGGATTCAAGCATGGAATCTTCAAACATGGGAGCAACCTCGGGGCTTGCGAGCGCAGCTTGTCTGTTTAGACACCGGGCCGTTTCGTTTTGTTCCCAGCCCCACAATTTACGCAGCGGCAACGCAATCCCACGGATGGGGCAGGAAGACAGGGCTTAGGGCACAGGGCTTAGGGCACAGAGAACGGACCCCTGCAAACGAACAGGTCACCGACAACCAGCAACTGACAACCGACTTCTATCGCCGCACCGTCTTCGCCGCCGGCAGCGCCACGCGCTTCCCCTTGCTGGCGCGCCAGTCCTGGTAGGCTACCAGCATCGGTGCCGCCACCGCGATCGACGAATACGTCCCGATCAGGATGCCGATCACCAGCGCGAATGAAAAGCCGTGCAGCACCTCGCCCCCGAACAGGTACAGGCTCAGCACCGTGAGAAAGGTCAGGCCCGAGGTCAGCACCGTCCGGCTCAAGGTCTGGTTGATCGACCGGTTCACGACCTGCGACAGCGTCTCGCGCCGGCTCAGCGCCAGGTTTTCCCGAATGCGATCAAAGACCACAATCGTATCGTTCATCGAATAGCCGATCAGCGTCAGAATCGCCGCGATCACGGTAAGCGTGATCTCCTGATTGGTCAGCGAAAAGAAGCCGATCGTGATCAGCGTGTCGTGAAAGACCGCAACTACCGCCGCCACGCCGTAAATCAGCTCGAATCGGAACCACAGGTACACCAGCATCCCGATCAGCGAATAGATCGTGGCCAGCCAGGCCTGAGTCTGCAGCTGCTTGCCGGCCGTGGGTCCGATAATATCCACCTGCTGCATGGAAAAGGTGGAATCGTGATAGTGCTGCGCCAGCGCATTTTCCACCGCGGCCCGGCCCTGGTCGTGCGCCGTATCCTGTGCGGTGGACTGCGGCAGGCTCACGATCACATCGTTCTGCGCCGCCGCGCCCACCGCCCCGTTCGCCCCCGAGATGCGCTGGATGCGCGCTTCACGCACGCCGGCAAGGTTCATCGCCTCGCGGATGTGATCCTCGTTGGGCGGGGTGTCGAAGTGAACCGTGACCTGTGTGCCGCCGCGGAAGTCCACCCCCAGCGGAATTCCGTGCCAGAACAGCATGCTGAGCACGCCGGCTACGGAAAAAATCAGGGAGAAGGCGAGAAAGTACCACTTCCGCCCCAGCCAGTCGACCTTTACCTCGCGAAACAATTCCACGTCTATCGATTCCTTTGCGCCTTGAGTTCAGGCGCAGAACACATCTCCCCAGTGGGGCTTGCAGCTTAAAACGCAGATCCCCTGCGGGATGACAGCTAGAAAAACGAGCGGCACAGAGCGACAGAGATCAGATGGACAGCGCCGCCCCACGCTCCCGCTTCGTCAGCAGCCAGTCGAAGATGGTGCGGGAGACGAACACAGCCGTAAAAAGATTGGCCAGCAAACCGAAGACCAGCGTAACGGCAAAGCCCTTCACCGGCCCCGTCCCGAAGATGAACAGGATGCCCGCCGAAACGATCGTCGTGATGTGCGTGTCGATGATGGTGATCCAGGCGTGCGCGAAGCCGTCCTGTATGGCCGCGGCGGAGCTCTTGCCCAGGCGCAGCTCCTCGCGAACACGCTCAAAGATCAGCACGTTCGAGTCCACGCCCATGCCGATGGTCAGGATCACGCCCGCAATCCCCGGCAGCGTCAGCGTGGCATGACTGAACCCCATGAACCCGAGCAGAATCAGGAGGTTCAGGACCAGTGCCAAGTCGGCATTGACCCCCGCGCCACGGTAGTAGATCAGCATGAAAGCCATAACGGCGAGCATTCCCGCCACGGCCGCGATGACCCCCTGGTGAATGCTCGCCGCCCCCAGCGAGGGGCCCACGGTGCGCGTTTCGAGGTAGGAGATCGAAGCCGGCAACGAGCCCGTGCGCAGCATCATGCTCAGGTCCTGCGCCTGCTGCTGCGTGAAGCCGCCTTCGATCTGGCCCGAGTCGCGAATCGCCGAGTTGATCGTCGCGACCTCTTTCACCTGGTTCTGCAGCACGATCGCCATCTGGCCCGTACCCTTGTTCGCGTCGGTGTACTTGTAGAAACGGTCGCCGGCCTCGGTGGTCAGGTTGAAGGTCAGGTCGGGGCGGCCGTTCTGGTCCTGCGAGGGTTGCGCGTCGCGGAAGTCCGGTCCGGCCACGATGGCGGCCCGTTTCAGCACCCAGACGCGGGGTGGCGTGCCGGGGGCGCCGACGCCGGGAACGATCTCCTGATCGGGCGGCACGGAACCGCCCAGTGCGGTCAAGGCGGACGGCTCATCCGGGTACCCCGGGCCGACCACCTCATGAATTTCGAGCTTGGCCGTGGACTGGATGATGCTTTCCACGCGCGCGGGGTCGCTGACGCCCGGCAGCTGCACCAGAATCTGGTTGTCGCCCAGGCCATACTGCTCAATCACCGGCTCGGAGACGCCGAGCTGGTCGATGCGGCTGCGGATGGTCTCAATGGACTGCTGCAGGGTGCGTGCTTCCAGATCCCGAATCGCCGTCTGCTTCAGCGTCATCGTCAGCCCCGCACCGGGTGGGGTGCCCGCTGAGGCCACGTCGTAGTCCCCGTAGGACTGTCCGCTGAGCACATCGTGCACCGCCCCCGTCTGCGCCGGGGTAATGCCTGAAATGGAGATCGCCGCCGGATGCGCGGGGTCGAGCTTGGCCGCGGTCGCGCCGGTGGCCGCCAGCGCCGTGTTCAACCGCTGCACATCGGTATCCGTCTGCGCCGTGATCGCCTCGGCTACATGCACCTGCAGCACCAGATGCGTGCCGCCGCGCAGGTCCAGCCCCAGGTTGATGCGTCCCAGTAGCGAATTCTTCAGCCCGCCGTGCGGAATGCCGATGATCCCATAGAGGAAGATCACCAGCACCGCCACGATAAAGCCCGCTTTTCCGGCTAAATTCTTACCCATCCCGACTCTCTACCTTTTGCCCGGCCGTGCCCCGCGCCCTGTTTCGCGCAGCCGTGGCCATGATCTTCCTGCGGATTCTACAAATTCCACGGAGTCCGCCGATTCAGCAAAGCGGCGCAGCCCCCGCTAGCTCTTCGCGACCTCGTCGGTAGTCACCGCGGCGATGGCGCTCTTGGCAATCTCGAACTTGACCCCGTCCGGCTGCGTCTTCAGGATGACCGCATCGTCCCGCAGGCTGACCACGGTGCCGCGCAGGCCGCCGCTGGTGGTCACGCGATCGCCCGGCTTCAGTGCCCCGAGCTGCGCCTGCCACACCTTCTGCTTCTTCTGGTTCGGTGCAATCAGCAGAAAATACATGGCTGCAAACATCAGCAGCAGCAACGGCAGACCCGTAAAGGACCCGAACCCGCCGCCCGCCAGCAACACCCACCCCAACGCACTCATACTCATACCCATCACAAACTCACTGCCCTGCTCGACTCAACGCACGTTCCTGAACGTCGCACCTTGAAGGCGTCTTCCCAAATCTTTACGGATGATGGCGTGACCGTGGCCGTATACGTAAAACCGCAGGGCACACGGGCAGGCAACGCGCACCCAAGCATTCAGCATCGGGGTTTGCACGCCCGCGTGTCAAGATTTCCAGGCTGGTGTGTCTCTTTCCCGCCACGGGCCTGCCATGGGTGCCCAAAGATGGAGTACCTAGGGCGAGCCGGCCGGCGTTGTCGCCGTTGCCGCGGTCACATTGAGCGAAAGCCCCGTGAGGTCACTGTCCGTGACGGTGATCGACTCCTCCAGGGGTTGGAATCGGACCGCCGGGCTGCCGCCGGTTTGCGTCTGGCCGCCCCGCCCGAAGGAGAGTGCCTGCGAACTCGCATTGGCGCGCAGGGTGTAGTTGCCCGCCGGCACATACGGCACCAGAAATGTGCCGTCGGCGTTTAGGTTGCCGGTGCGGGTCAGTGAGCTGTCGGTCTGGTCGGTCAGGCTCACGCTGCCGGAGCGCACAGGCGCACTCGAGGAGCCGATCGAGCCTTCCACGGAGTGCAAGGCCCCAAGTTTCATGGTGATCAGCAGATCGCCGCGCTCCTCTCCGGGGGCCAGCGTGACCGTCGCCGCCTCCGTATGCCGCAGCTTATCCGGGGCATACACGCTGAGATTGAGCGTGCGCGGGATGCCGCGGCCGCCGTCGCGCGCCGCGGCGGCGGCCGGCGCGGGTGCCTGCACATTGGCCCTCACCAGGTATGCGCCGGGTGCCAGACCGCTGAGCCGAAAGTGCCCACGGTCATCCGTCTGGCCGCCGCCAAAGCCGCCCGGGCCGCCAAAGCCGCCACCCCCGAACCCGTTGCCTGTCTGGAATCCCGCCTGCGTACCCGCCGCCCCCTGTGCGGTGGGTGGCGCGCTCACCGCGCTCACCTGCACACCGGCTGCCGGCGTGCCGTCGTCCCACTGCACGGACCCGGCGATCACGCCACCCCGCTGCAGGCTCAGCAGCGCCGAAGCCCCTCCCGCGCCCACGCGAATCTTCGGCACATTCGCCAAGCCGGCCGCTCCCGTCGAGACGCCGCCTGCCTGGCTCAGGGCGGCCTGTACGGAGGGCGCTTCGTTCACATATCCGGTCAATTGCGCGGTGACGTAGTACTCCCCCGGAGCGACGCTGGGGACACTGAAATTCCCATCCAGGTCCGTGCGGGCGGACCCTCTGCCGCCCCGCCCGCCGCCAAAGCCGCCGCCCTCGTCCTCACTCGTCGCCGGGATCAACGTGACCTGGGCGAACCGCGCCGCCCGCTGCGTATCGGCGCAAACCACGCGGCCGCTCACCGGAAACCCCGTCGCCTGCGCCGTCTCGGCCGGGGCAGGCGACGCGCCGGACTGCGCCCACAGCTCACCGGCTACCCCGGCCACCCGAAGCATTGTCGCGAGCAGTACGCAGACAGGAACGCAAACGCGCCATACTCGGGGCGTCCAGCGCAGCCGGCGCGTCCACCCCAGCCGGCGCAGCCATCCCAGATATCTCCCACGTCCGCGTTGTGCCGTCACAGATTTCCCGCCTTCATCTCTCCCGCCGTAATCCCGTCGTTTCCATCATTTCAATCAGCCGATCCTTCCACTCTCCATAGACGCGTCATCGCGCGAAAGAAC
>CAXTBJ010000082.1:2765-16595 GCA_964242585.1 uncultured Bryocella sp. | reverse complement strand
CAATATTCACGCCCAGATCCCGCGCCAGATTCAGAATGAACTCCAGCCGCTCCAGATCCTCATCCGTGTACAGCCGTGTATTGCCCTCCGAGCGCGACGGCCGCAATAAACCCTCCCGCTCGTAGAGTCGCAAGGTTTGCGGGTGAATGTCGTACATCTCCGAAACAGCCGAGATCATGTACGCGCCCTTCGATCTGCGCTTTGTTGCCATCAAAACGAGCATACCCCGCGCCCGGACTCCCCGCCAGCTTTGTATCCAACATCTGTCCCTCGTATGGTTTTCCGGCTCCGTCCGGTTTATCCCTTCAGTACATGATCGGCGTGATGATGCCGGCGGCAAACTCTGCATCTGAACCTGCTATGCCGCGTTCCACCACCGCCAATCTCGCCATCGCCGCCGCTGCCCTGGGCGCTACCGTCGCCCTCATCAAGGTGCCTCGCGCCTTGCTCGAAACGCCTCCACCCGAGGGTGCCGTGGTCGTCGTTACCGGCAGCTCACGCGGTCTGGGCCTGGCGATCGCTTCACGCTTCGCCCGCAAGCCCGTCCGTCTGGTGCTGGTCGCTCGTGATTTCAGGGAGCTTCAGAACGCGCAAGATACCCTGCTGGATCGTTACTCGCATATGAGGCCGGAGGAATTCCATCTCGTCGTCGCCGATCTCTCCAAGGCCGAAGAGTGCCAGCGGCTCATCGCCGAGACCTTCGCCCGCTTCGGCCGCTTGGATGTGCTCGTGAATAATGCCGGGATCATCGACGTCGGCCCTATCGAGGTGATGACCGAAGAGATCTTTCATCAGACCCTCTCCATCAACTACCTGGCAGCCTTTCACACCACCTTTGCCGCGCTGCCGCACCTTCTGGCGCAGACCCCCGCCGCCGGCTGGAGCCGCCGCGCCGCGATCGTCAACATCTCGTCGATCGGCGGCAAATTCGCCGTACCGCACCTGCTGCCCTACTCGGCCGCCAAGTTCGCACTTACCGGCTTTTCCGAAGGTCTGCATGCCGAGATCCGCGGGAAAGGCGTTCGTGTGACCACGGTGTGCCCGGGCCTGATGCGTACCGGCGGCGAGGACCATGCGCACTTCTACGGGCAGAAAGACAAGGAGCAGGCCTGGTTCCAGTTCTCCGCGAAGACACCCGGCATCGCCACCACCCCGGAACACGCCGCCGATTGCATCTATGCTGCCGTGGCGCAGGGCCGCGCCGAGATCACCATTACCCCGCAGGCTTGGCTGGGAGCCCGCGTCGCCGGAATCTTCCCCGAAACCCTGCAATGGCTCAACGGCCTGACCAACGAGTACCTGCTGCCCAAAGCCCCATAACGGGCTGCGCAAGCTGCTGTTTGCGCAGTCGGCTGACCGCAGGCCAGTTGGTCTTAGCCGTTTCACAAGCTCCTCGAACCGCGAGCTGATTTACACGAGAGGCTTGCTAAGCCGCTTCAGACCGGTTCCGCCGGGCTTCAATCATGACGCGCAGCGCGGTATTTACAGACTCAGAATCCGGAAACACTGCCTTCACGTCAGGGTCTGAAGAAACTAGATTCAACTCGTTAAACTGCTGTACGGATGGACCGATCACAGTGTAATGGTTCTCTTGGAACGAGTGTTCCTTATCCAGGAAGTACTCAGAATTGACATTGAGAAGACCGTAGCTGCTGCCGTGAAGCGCACGCCGTGGGTAATCGCATTCCGGGCGGCCTTGCTCCTGTCCCACTCAAACTCCTGGCCCAGGTACTCGTAAATCCCATCATCCGTCATACCTCGGCCAGCATCTCCGCGCGCGGGTCCTCCGGATTCAGCTTCTGCAACTCGCGCAGGATCTCCTTGGAACGCTCATCCTGCACCTTCGGCACCACGATCCGCACCTCGACGATCTGGTCCCCGCGCTGCCCGTCCCGCGCGGCCACGGGCGCGCCCTTCTCGCGCATGCGCAGCTTCTGCCCGGTCTGCGTTCCCGGTGGAATCTTCAGCTGCGCCCGCCCCGGCGTGTTGCCCTCCCCGTCGATCGTCGGCACGTCAATCCGCGCGCCCAGGGCGGCCTCCATCGCCGTGACCGGAACGTTGAGATGGATATCGTCCCCCACGCGCCGGAACAGCTTGTGGGCCTCCGCTCGGATGATCAGATAGAGGTCGCCGTTGGGCGCGCCCTCCGTGCCCGCATTGCCCTTGCCCGCCAGGCGAATTCGCTGCCCGTCCCGCGTGCCCGCCTTGATGCGGAACTCCAACGGTTCGTGTCGGGTGACCACGCCGGCGCCGTCACAGGTGGGGCACGCTCCCTGCACCTTGCCGGAGCCGCCGCAGCGCGGGCATTGGATGTTGAACTTCATCCGACCGCCGGTCTGCGTGACCTGGCCCGTTCCATGGCACTCCGGACAGTCCATCGGCTTGCCGACCGTGCCCGAACCTTTGCAGGTGGTGCACTGCTCCTGACGTTGAATCTCCAAGCGCGTGACCCCGCCGCGGATCGCGGTCCAGAAATCGATCTCGGCCTGGTATTCGAGATCGGTGCCCGGCTGCGGTCCGCGCGCCTGCCGCCGCCCGCCGCCGCTGAACATACCGCTGAAGACATCCTTGAACGAGCTTCCAAAGCCGCCCCCCGCCTCGGGCTGTCCCCCACGGGTTCCGCCTGCGCCGCTGTTGCCGGCAAAGCCCGAGAAATCGAACCCGCCGAAATCGAACGGCACACCTTGACCTCGTCCCGCGCCCCCCGCGGGCTGTGCTCCCCCGGCAAATCCGCCGGGGCCGCCGCCGCCGCGGGCATAGGCCTCCGCCGCCGCCGGATCAATCGAGTCCGAGTAGAAGCCCAGCTGGTCGTACACCTTACGCTTCTTGTCCTCGCTCAGGACGTCGTTCGCCTCGGAGATCTCCTTGAACTTCTCCTCCGCCTTCTTGTCGCCGGGGTTTACGTCAGGATGATACTTGCGTGCCAGTTTGCGGAACGCCTTGCGGATCTCGTCCGCGCTGGCGGTCTTCTTCACACCAAGCGTGCCGTAGTAGTCCTTTTGCTGCGTCGGTCCCATATGGTCTTATGCCACCCTGCGCTGAACTTCTTTTTTAATCTTTGCCGCAGACTCACGCTCCACGCAGGCCAACTCATACGCGGTTTGCAGATTCATCCAAAGATCGGCTGACGTGCCAAAGTGCACCGATAAACGATAGGCTGTATCTGCTGTAATTCCCCGGCGCTCGTTGACAATCTCTGAAATGCGCGTGGAGGGCACACGCAAGGCCAACGCCAAAGCATGGGCCGAGATCCCGTGCGGATTCATAAACTCCTCCCGAAGAGTCTCCCCGGGATGCATGGGCGGTGGTCGCCTGTTTGGGTCGCGAAGAATAGCCATCTTGCACTCTCTCTAGTGGTAATCCACAATCTCGACCTCGTATGGTTCGGAGTCGTGCCAAATGAAACAAATCCGGTACTGTCCATTAACGCGAATACTGTACTGGCCTTCTCGATCGCCGTGCAGCCGCTCCAGCCGATTACCCGTGGACGCATGTAAATCTTCCAACTCACGCGTGTTGTCCAGTAATTGTCATTTGCGTCGAGCCATCAGATCTATGGCACCAAATCTTCGGTTTTGCCAGTAAAGAACAGCACCTCTGTATTGTTATCGGCAAAGGACCGAATCATGGCTAACTCTAACACGCTTAACGGAGGTCGTTATACGACAGACGTTAACAAGCTAAGACCACAGCATTTCTCCAAGGTCTACAGCTAAGGAAGCCACTTGCGCCGCTTCTCCTTGAGAGGGCCGGCATACTGCGGTTCCGCTGCCCAAGCCTCAGGAGAACTGTTTCAGCACGCCAGCCTTTTTCGCCTTCAACGCCGCCCGCGACGCCCGCAAACTCACACCCTGTGCAAAGGCCAGCTTGTTCTCCGCCTCCGTCGTACCTTGATCCACCGGGCACCAGTACAGCGTCCGCCCCGCGATATCCCGATGCAGAATCCGTTCGCCGCATACAAAGCATGGCTTGCCGTGCCGCCGGTAGACATAATGTTCTTCGCCCCGCGCCGCAGGCTCACTCTTGCTGGGCCGGTCCGCCCGCTTGGTGCACACGATTCGGCGGTCGACCATGCCGGCCCGCAGCAGCGGAATCAGATCCTTCCACATGGCCTTCAGCACCTTGGTATCCATCTCGGTCCCGGGCAAAAACGGGTTCACACGATGCCGAAAAAGGATCTCCGCCCGGTAGATGTTCCCCACCCCGGACAGGATCTCCTGATCCATCAGCAGCTCGGCAATCGGCTTTTTGCGCGCCAGAATGGTCTCAAATGCCCGCTTGGGATCGTCATGGCCTTTGGCGTCCTCGCCCAGCGGATCAGGCCCCAGCCGCTCCAGCAACGCCTCCCACTTGGCGCGGCTGTACACGCTGCAATCGGTGGGTCCGCGCAGCTCGCACCACTCCACCTCTTGGGCCGGAAACGGCTGTGTCCCGTCATCGTGCTGGCAGCGCAAGTTGTGCGGCTGACCCTTGGCGCTGCGCGCCGGCCTCCCGGAGCCCGCCCGCTGCAGCACCGCGCGCAGTGCGCCTTTCGGCTCCGGCAGCTGTCCACAACCCTCGGTCCAGTCCCCGAAACGCCCCAGGTGCACATGCAGCATCAGATCGTCGCCGAACTCGTATCCCAGGTGTTTGCCGACGGCATGCACCGCCTTCAGCTTCTTGCCGTCCACCAGGTGCGCCTCGGCAAAACGATGGTTCGGCCCCGGCAATACGTTCAGCTTGCGCCCGGCAAAAGCGGCATTGTGCCGCTCCGCCCAGCGATGTACCTCATTTCCTTCCGGCACCCCTCACCCCTTCGTCTCGCGTCCGTTCCGCATAGTCGCTCTGCCCTCAGCGCACGCGCCTGACCGTATACTATGGCAGCTTTTCGCTATCCAGCCCTCGCCATGCCCGTTCAGCTGCAACCTGCCCATCGCTTCTCCACCCTTGACGCCCTGCGCGGGGTCGCGGCCTTGCTTGTGGTGCAGGTGCACCTGCCGTTCCTCTTCGCCGCGCACATGCCGTTTCCCAACGCCAATCTCGCGGTGGACTTCTTCTTCCTGCTCAGCGGCTTTGTGCTCTCCTTCGCCTACGGCCAGCGGCTCGAAGACGGCTGGCCAATCCAGCATTTTCTGCGTGACCGCCTCATTCGCCTCTACCCTCTCTATCTGCTCGCCCTTCCGCTCGGCCTGGCCCGGCTGCTTCTGCTGGCCCCGGCCGAGCACCTCCCGCTCGGCCGCGCGGGAACAATGGCGCTGGTCGTGCTCGCATTCTTTCTTCTGCCGGCGCCTTTATCGGTGGCCGCCGGCGGCCCCTATGCCTTTCCCCTCAATCTGCCGAGCTGGTCCCTGTTCTATGAGCTGCTCGCCAATGTACTTCATGCCCTCTTCCTGCGCCGCCGATCCACCACGCGCCTCACCGCTCTCGTTCTGCTGCTCGCCATCAGCTTCTTCGGGATCGCGTTTCGCCGGCATCATGTGAACTTCGGACCCTATAAAGGCGAACTCGGAGCGGGCACGCTGCGGGTTGCCCTGTCCTACACATACGGCATGCTGCTCTTCCAGCTCTGGCGACTGGGGAAACTTCCAAAGCTCGGTTCAGCCACCCTCTCCGCCCTGCTGCTGGTTGCCGTGCTTGTCTTTCCCGTACTGCCCCACGCCTATCTCGCCTTTGAGGCGGCGGCGCTTCTGCTCGTATTTCCCGCAGCCGTGATTCTTGGGGCCAACGCGACACCCTCCGAACGGTGGCTGCCGATCTTCAGCATCCTGGGCACCACTTCCTATGCGGTCTACGTCTTTCATGTACCGCTTTACGCGGTCTACACCATACTTTGGAGGGCTGTCCTGCACAATAAGCCCGCAGACCACGCCCCCCTCGCCGGCCTGCTCTACCTGGTGTTCCTCATCACCTTCGCGTATGCGATTGACCGCTTTTACGATCTGCCCGTACGCCAACGTCTCAGGCGCTTGACGCGCTGAATTTGCCGGCTTACCCCTCGCCACCGCTTCAGTCGGCCTCCTGCAGCGCCTCGGCCTCACGCAGCCCCTCCGAACTCACGGGCATGCCGTCACTATCCAACAGCTGCGACTGTGACTCCGCCTCAGCTTGCGCCTTTTGCCGCGACCGTCGCCGCCGCCGCGTGCCCAGGCTGGCCTCGGACTCGTAACGGTAGTAGTCCAGGATGCGATCCGGCGTCCATAGCGCCCAGTGATTTGCCTTTGTGGCGTGCATGCGCTTGATCTGAATATCGTCCATGGCGCGCATCAGACCGCGCAGTTCGCAGTAGTGATCCCGGTACTCGCTCTCCTGGTCCTCTACCAGGGAACGCAGATCCACATACACCGGCTGCGCCCACTCATAAAACGTGTGCCACACATCGAAGACCTCCAGGTGACCCTTGCGCACCAGCAGGCCAAGGTGGTCATAAAAATCCAGCACCTCAAAGGATTCGATGGGCGGATCGTCAACCGACAACGGCACCAAATCCTCACCCTTGATGCGCGAATCCGCCAAACGCCGGCGCGCGGCCACAAAAGACTCGCTCAGAAAAAAGCTCAACTGCTTTTCAAGGTTGCTTACCGAACGATAGTTCCGTTCCGTTCGCAACTGCAGCGCGGCGTAGCTGATCGCTCCCGCACTGGTCATAACCAGTGCCACCGTCGCGATCGCCTCCAATGCCATCCAGTTCATCGCGGCAGCCGTCCCAACTACTTCCGATGCAGAAAAGCCGCAGCCCGGTTCAGACTGCGGCCTGGTGCGCTACGATCTTCAGTTCCACACGGTGCTCGCCTTAATACGCTCCACATTGAACATCTGGTCGGGCTCATTCTTCTGCAATTGCTGCGCAAACTGCTGCGCCTCGGCCTCCGAGGTGAATAAACCGGAGGTGTATACCCGGCCGCCACGGATGCCCTCACACCGCCACAGCACCTCGGCCGCGCCCATGCCGCCCACGCCCAGATTGAAGGAGATCGCCTGCGGCCATGCCTGATCCGTTCCCTGCTTCAGTTGCTTCCCCATGCCGTTGCTTCCTTTCTTAAACTTATAGAGGGAACGCTGTTCCGCAGCTCCCGGATTGCAATGCACCCGACCCTCTTCTTCAGTTCCTTGGAGGTCATTTGCTCAAAGACCTATAGAGAAGACTCAGATTGCAGACAAACGACCCTGTATGGAAGGGAGAGGCTTTGGGCCTCTCCCTCCGCTTTTTGGCATTGCGCAAGTTCTCGGGCTACTTCTCCGCGTCAACATACTCCGCGTCGATCACGCCTTCGTCCTTGTGGCTCGCTGTGTCGGCTGTGCCCGCACCCGCGGCCGCGCCATCGGTCGGGGGAACACCCGCACCCGCCCCATTGGTGGAGTACATCGCCTCTGCCAGCTTGTGGCTTGCCGTCGTCAACCGCTCGCGTGCCGCATTCAGCTCGGTCGCGCTCGGATCGCCGGTCAGCGTGCTCTTGGCATCCGCAAGCGCCGACTCCACATCGCTCTTGTCCGCCGCCTGCACCTTCTCGCCCGCGTCCTTCAGCATCTTCTCCACGTTGTAGACCATGGAATCCAGACCGTTGCGTGCCTCGATCTTGTCCTTGGCCTCCTTGTCCTCGGCCGCGTGCGCTTCGGCTTCCTTCGCCATGCGCTCGACCTCGTCCTTGCTCAGACCGGACGAGCTCGTGATCGTGATCTTCGCGTCCTTGCCCGTGGCATTGTCCTTCGCCGTCACGTTCAGAATGCCGTTCGCGTCGATATCGAACGTCACCTCGATTTGCGGCACGCCCCGCGGAGCCGGCATGATGCCGCCCAGCTTGAACTTGCCCAGCGTGCGGTTCTGGTTCGCCATCGGCCGCTCGCCCTGCGTCACATGGACCTCGACCTCGGTCTGGTTATCGGCCGCCGTCGAGAACGTCTCCGTCTTCTTCGTCGGAATCGTCGTGTTGCGCGGGATCATCGGGGTTGCGACCGAACCCATCGTCTCGATTGCCAGCGTAAGCGGGGTCACGTCGAGCAGCAGCAGGTCCTTCACATCGCCCGAGAGCACACCCGCCTGCACCGCCGCACCGATCGCTACAACCTCATCCGGGTTCACACCCTTATGCGGCTCGCGGCCGAACAGCTCCTTTACCAGCTGCTGGATCTTCGGCATGCGGGTCTGTCCACCGACCAGCACGACCTCGTTGATCTTCGAAGCATCGATGCCGGCATCCTTCAGCGCCTGCTTGCACGGTCCGACCGACTTCTGTAGCAGGTCATCCACAAGGCTCTCGAGCTTCGCCCGCGAAAGCGTGCGTACCAGGTGCTTCGGTCCGGAGGCGTCCGCCGTGATAAACGGCAGGTTGATCTCCGTCTCCTGCGCCGTCGAAAGCTCGATCTTGGCACGCTCGGCGGCATCCTTCAACCGTTGCAGCGCCATCTCGTTGCCCTTGGACGTCAGATCCAGGCCGCTCTCGTTCTTGAACTCCGAAATCAGCCACTCCACGATCCGCTGATCCAGGTTGTCACCGCCCAGGTGCGTATCACCGTTGGTCGACTTCACCTCGATCACGCCATCGCCGACCTCCAGGATCGACACGTCGAACGTGCCGCCGCCGAAGTCATACACGGCAATCGTCTCGTCCTTGCCCTTGTCGAGCCCGTATGCCAGCGCGGCCGCCGTCGGCTCGTTCACAATGCGCTTCACATCCAGACCGGCAATCTTGCCCGCATCCTTGGTCGCCTGCCGCTGCGCATCATTGAAGTACGCCGGCACGGTGATCACGGCCTCAGTTACGCTGGTGCCAAGATAATCTTCCGCCGCCTTCTTCAGCTTCTGCAGGATCATCGCCGAAACCTCGGGCGCGGTGTACTCCTTGCCCTGCGCCAGGATCGACACGTTGTCCCCGTGCGAGACGACCTTATAGGGCACCATCTTCATCTCGTCGTTCACCTCGTTCGGGCGACGACCCATGAAGCGCTTCACCGAATAAATCGTATTCTCAGGGTTCGTGATCGCCTGGCGCTTGGCCACCTGGCCGACCAGCCGCTCGCCGTTCTTTGTGAAGGCCACGATCGACGGGGTCGTACGACCACCCTCTTCGTTCGGAATCACCTTCGCCTCGCCACCCTCCATCACGGCCACGCAGCTATTCGTGGTGCCGAGATCAATGCCAATAATCTTCGCCATGTGCCTTGCTCCTCCGTCTTGAGCCTTCTGCAGCATTCGGCTGCGGAACTTTCGACCTTCTCACTCTTGCATGTGAGTGAGTTACTGTCAACCAATATGATGCCTCGAATCGCTACAGGATGCTCGCAGGCTCTCGAAATCTGCCCCATCCGTGTGAGTGACCCCACCCTGCCCCGTTTGGAATACTTCATCCAGCAGCAAACCCGGCCCTGGAGCACCACAATGTCACCTCAAAACCTGTTGCGTCCGCGTTCCAAACCAACCTCCGCTCTTTTGCTCACCTCACTTCTCGCCCTTCTACCCCTTCTGAACGGCTGCGCCGTTAACAACGCCACGGCCCCCCTTTCGCCGACACCCGCCCTGGCTACCGGCAACTGGCAGTTCAGCTCCTCGGCCGCCGCGGCCTCGCGCCTGCCGTCCTTTTCCGGGGAGCTTTCCGGCAACTCGACCTCCATCTCCGGGATCTTTCATGCGCAGGCCGTGTCCGCCTGCGTCTCACCCACAACCGCCTTTGAGGTCTCCGGCTCAGCCAACACGGCCGGCGCGGTCAAACTGACCGGCCCGGTCGATGGCGGCACGCTCACAGTCACCGGTACGCTTGCGGCCGATGGCAAATCCATCACCGATGCGACGTACAACGTCGTTGGCGGGGCCTGTGCCTTCAAACAGTCCGCCCAGGCCAGCGCGCAGGTGTATACCCCCATCGCCGGCACCTACGCGGGCACCTTCGCCGACGCGTCCGGTCCAGTCCTTGCCGTCAGCGCGCAGCTGCAGCAAACCGATCAGTCCAATACCAGCGGCAATTACACCCTGGTCGGCACCGGCACCTTTCCCAATAACGGCTGCTTTTCCACCCCGACCGCGGCCTACAACACCCAGGTCACCGGGGGCACCTTTACCATGAGCTATGCCGATGCGGGCGGCTCCGGGAACCAGGTAGTCGCTTCAGGCACCTTCTCGCCCGACGCCACGACCCTGACCATCACCTCCTGGCAGCTCACCGGTCCCTGCGGTCCCGATACCGGGGTCCCCAGCACCATGACAAAGCAGTAGGCCCGTGCCGGGGTCCTGCACCGGACCCCGGCCACATCTGCCATTTACGGTTCTCAAAGCCGGAGGAGCCTTACAACAAAAGCTTTGCAGGAGCCTCAGAACAAGAGCCTTAAAGACGTATAAGGACGTCATCCTAAGCGTAGCTCAGGATCTCCGTATTTGTTGGAGCGGCCATACACCTTCAAGGAACAGCTCCAGCTCCGGAGCGGGAATACGTGCAGTCCCAAAACGGCGCAGACACCCTGATCCCAACCAACAACCCACAGCTCTATAAACCCAGCTTCGCTACAATCTCGTCCACCACAGCCTCCGGCGCACGGTCATTCACCACACGCGTCGCATCGGCCGGCGTCTCGAATGTGGCCAGTTGACTCTCCAGCATATTGGCGTGCATAAAATGACCTTGCCGGGCGTTCAGCCGTGCCGCCAGCACCTCCTTCGAGGCGTCCAGCCACACAAACGCCAGCGCCTTCGAGTCCATGCCGGCCGCCAGCGTTCCCCGGTACCCCGCCTTCAGTGCCGAGCACGCCAACACGCCCTGCTTCCCAGCCGTCACCCAACCGCGCAACACGCCGTTCAGCGCTGCCAGCCACGGCGCGCGATCCTCGTCCGTCAGCGGCGTACCCGAAGCCATTTTGGCCTTATTCGCCGCCGAATGGTAGTCGTCCGCATCCGCAAACGTCGCTGAAATCCGCTTGGCCAGTGCCGTGCCGATCGTCGTCTTGCCCGATCCGCTCACGCCCATCAGCACAATCGCCAGCACATCCTTGCCCTCAGCCATTCAGTCGCCCCTCGTAGGCCCACAATCCCAGGCCGGGATTCGATACAAAAAAGATCTCCTCGCCATCGACCACATTCCACCCATCCCGCAGCTTTGTCGGATCATACTTCGCCAGGTACGTCGCCAGATCGCCGTATTCGTAATGCACACCTTCCATCTCCGCGCGTGTCAGGTGTCCCGGGCAGTACCGGATCGTAAACCGCCCCTCGCTGGAACCATGAATCAGGTGTGCCGCCGCGCTCAGATTTGCCGCCAGCTCCGGATCGCTCGCAGCCGCCGCCAGCGCCGCCGGCGTGCCGCAATACCCAAATCGCCGAATCAGCTTGTCAATGGCCGCATCCTCGCCGAACTCGTGCACCCCCGGCGCCAGCACGATCAGCTCCGCCCCATCTGCCAGCGCCATGCGCGTGCGGTACACGCTCTTATTGCCCAGCCACGTCGACCGGAACTCATGCGGGTCCAGAAACACCACCGCTTTTTCGATCTCGCGGTCCATCCGCTGAAAATTACACTGTAAACTCAGCGCCGCCGCCTGCTCAAACGCCTGATCGTCGTCGCTGACGTACAACCCACGCACGACCAGCTTCCCCATCGCATTCTTCGCGACCACTGTCTGCACATAAACGATCGGCAGCTCCTGCGCGAAGTGCTCGCTAGCATAGCGCAGCACACGCCGCACCGGCGTATCCACCCGCCCCATCATGCGCTCCATGCCGTACACCGCGCCCAGAAAGTGCGACCGATCAATGCCCAGCACGCCGCCTGTGCCCACAAAGATGTTTTTTGCCCCGTTCGCCATGCCGACCACCTCATGCGGCACCACCTGCCCGAGGCTCAGGATCAGGTCATGTCCGCCGTCCCGCAGCAGCCGATTCACCTGCGCCGGCCAGCCGTAGCTCAGCCTGCCCTCGGACACCTCCTCGAGGAACTCCCCCGGCACCTCGCCCAGGGTCACGATGTCGTCGCGCCAGTTGTGCACCCGGAACAGCGCCCGCGGCGTCCGGCCATACATCGTGCCGATCTCGATATCGGTCATCGGTCGATGCGTACCCAGGGCCGGCAGCACGTCGGTCAGCCGGCCGCCGTAAAACTCCCACGCAAACTCCGTCAGCTGCCCCGCCCGCGAGTGAAACCGCGTGAAATCCGGCGGCACCGCCAGTACCTTCGCGCGCGGTCCCAACGCCCGAAGCGCCTCGTGCAGATGCGCTCGGAGCTCTCCCGCGGAAAGCTCCGTCGTCGGCGATCCGATGGCAAGCAACAGACTCATCTCTAGCCTACCCAGCATAACCGCTCAGTCGCCGCAGGAGTCCGCACGTTGAGCGACAGAAGCGGCGGTGTTCTACTACCCTCGACCCCATGGAGCGTTTCGTGTCCGAATCTGCAACATCCGCCCGCACCCTTTCCACCGCCGAATTTCATGCAGCGGTCCATGCGCTCGCCCCGAAAGTCGCCGTCTTCGACTGTGACGGCACCCTCTGGTCCGGCGACGCCGGCTCCAGCTTCATGCGCTGGACCATGGAAAACGGCATCCTCTCCCCCGAAAAAGCCGCCTGGCTCGAGGGCCGCTACCACGCCTACAACCGCGGCGAGGTCTCCGAACTCGACATCTGCGGCGAGATGGTTCAGTGCTACGCCGGCCTCGCCGTCGACACCCTGCGCGAGGCCGCTGCCACCTTCTTCCGCGAACGCATCGAGCCCCATATCTTCCCCGAACTGCAACAACTCGTCCGCGAGCTCCGGCACGGCGGCACCGAGATCTGGGCCGTCAGCTCCACCAATGACTGGGTCATCGAGGAGGGCGTCCTCCGCTTCGACATCCCGCCCGAGCGCGTCCTCTCCGCCCGCGTGGCCGTGGTGGAAGATCTCATCACCGGCCAGCTCCTCGACGTCCCCACCGACGAGGGCAAGGTCAACGCCCTCCGCCGCGCCGGCGTCACCGCCCCCGATGCCGTCTTCGGCAACTCCGTCCACGACGCCGCGATGCTCTCCCTGGCCCGCCGCGCCTTCCCGGTAAACCCCTCACCGGCGCTGCTGGCCCACGCCGCCGCCGTCGGCTGGACGGCTTATTGGCCCGCCTCCGTCACCCCACCCACCGTACTTGCCCGCTAGAGCGGCTTGCGCGATGGTTCCCCGCTAGAGCGGCTTGCGCGATGGTCTTAGTGCCGTTGCCCTTTTGTCATACTCGGAGTGAACCTGCCTTTGCTCTTGCTTTCTCATTCCGCCCGGGGCTGTCCTCCTCCTTGTGGATATACCGCGAAAGCTCACCGTCGATGTCACCATCACCGCGCCTCCGTCATACACTGGGCAGGACGGTGAAGCAGCCCATACGCAAATTGAACGACACCTCCCGTGCGGCCGCCAACGCCAAACCCCTGCGCCATGTCGTCGCGGCGCTCATTCTTCGTGGCGACGGGCCGGTACGCGAGGTGCTCGTCTGCCAGCGCCGCCCCGACCAGCCCATGGGCAATAAGTGGGAGTTCCCCGGCGGCAAGGTCGAGCACGGCGAGACCGCCGAAGCCGCCCTCGCCCGCGAACTCAATGAGGAGCTCGGCATCGAAGCCTCCATAGGCCGTCGTCTGGCCATCGTGCGCCACAGCTACCGCAACGGTTCCACCATAGAAATACAGTTTTTTGTCGTGGATCGTTTCACGGGTGAGTTGGAAAACCGCATCTTTCTCGACATGCGCTGGACCCCGCTAAGCAACCTGCCCGACTTCGACTTCCTGGCCGCCGACCTAACCCTCATCCGCGATCTGGCCGACGGCAAACTGCTGTAGCCGGGTATGCGACAAATCGCAACCTGTCCTAAAACAGTCACGTTTCGAGGGGCCGAAGACCCGCAACCGCTGAAGACCCGCAACCGCTG
>CAXTBJ010000082.1:0-2665 GCA_964242585.1 uncultured Bryocella sp. | reverse complement strand
GCCCCAAATACCTGCCCCGCCAAACAAACCACCGTCAAGACGATCGTGAGCCCCGTCAGGGACCACGCCACAACGTTGTATGTCCTGCCATTCACCAGCGACCCCATCAGGCTGCGACGGTTGACCAGAATCAGCATGAACACCAGCACAAACGGCAGCAGCAGCCCATTCAATACCTGCGACAGCACCGCCAGCCGCACCAGCGGCACACCCGGGATCAGGATGATGGCCGCCCCAATCACGATCAGCCCCGTATAGAGCCAATAAAAAGCCGGAGCTTCACGAAATCTCTTGGTCAGCCCGGACTCAAAGCCCAGTGCTTCGCACACCGTATAGGCCGTTGACAGGGGCAGGATCGACGCCGCGAACAACGAAGCATTCAGCAGCCCGAACGCGAACAGCAGATAGGCGTAATCGCCCCCGAGCGGTCGCAGTGAAGCCGCCGCATCGGCCGCGTCCGCAATCGCATGGTGCCCACTCGCAAACAGCGTCGCCGCGCAGGCAATCACGATGAAGGCCGCCACCACCACCGAAAACAGCGATCCCACAATGGCATCCGCCTGCGCGAACCGCAGCTCGCCCTTGCCCGTTCCCTTATCCACCACGGAAGCCTGCAGGTAAAACTGCTGCCACGGCGCGACTGTCGCACCGATCATGCCCACGGAAAGAAAAAGGTAGCTGGAGCTGCGCAGATCCGCCACGCGCGGCAGCCGCAGCGTCTCCCGCACCGCGAAGCTCCAGTTCGGGTGCGCCAATGCCGCTGTGATGATGTACGCCACATACAGAAATGAGAGAAAAACGAAGATCTTTTCGAGCTTCTTGTAATCGCCAAAGACCACCAGCGACCAAACCAGCGCCGCCGCGAGCGGCACCGTGATGTATTTGCTCAAACCGAAAAGCTGCGTGCTGCTGGCCACCCCGGCAAACTCTGCCGTCACGTCACAGAAGTTGCAGATCACCAGGCCCAGCATCAGGATGGCGGTCGTGCGCAGGCCGAACTCCTCGCGAATCAGCTCACTAAGGCCCTTGCCCGTGGTCACGCCCATGCGTGCGGAGATCTCCTGCGCGAAGGTGAGCATGATCGCCATGGGGATCATGGTCCACAGCAGCCCATAGCCGAACTGCGCGCCCGCCGTCGCGTAGGTGTAAATGCCGCCCGCGTCGTTGTCAACATTGGCCGTAATAAAGCCGGGCCCCAGCACGGCAAAGACCAAAACTATGCTGTTGCGCCAACGCCGCCACTGCATCACACCGTCACCGCCACGCGCAGATCACATCCCCAAAAAACTTTCAAATGACAGCCGAACACAGCGCCGGCCATCAAGACGCGCCGGGTACCCGCCCCGACCCCGGACATGGGCAACCCTGGACGCAGGCTGGCTGGGCATACAAAACAGATCGGTTCACGGTGCTAGAAACGTTCGGAACCGCTCATGTGCCGGCGTCCTGGCACACCGCTCAGCTCGCGGCGGTCCGATCCTTTGTCTCCAGACTAACCCGCCGCAGCGAGTTCTGGTACTTCTCAGCCGCATCGTGCCTGATGCTCTACGGGAGCCCAGTCCCAAAATACAGACGGGCCAGGATATGGTCCACCTGCGCATCGTTGCTGTACCCATCCCGCACGGCCCGTACATGGCCTGCCGCCGCGATGCGCGACCGCCCCGCCTCATCCGGCAAATAACGACGGATTTTGGCCGCACACTCCTCGATATCTGAAAAAAATACCGCCTCCTCATCTTCAACGAACCGTTCGCGATGTCCCGACGAGCGCTCCGCCAGAAGAAACGCCCCACACCCCGCAATCTCGAAGCTCTTATGCACAAATTCATCCTGGTTGGAGTGCGTCAGGAAGCTCAAATTAATCCGTGACCGCCAGATCGCCTCACGGTAGGCGCCGTCATACAGCTCGCTTCCTGTAAATATGGCCTTCCCCGCCTCCTTGGACAGAGCCTTCTTCCAAAGCCATTCCGCGCCTGATATCACCACCGGGGCCTCAAACTCCCGCCACAAACGCGTCAGAAAGTCGGCACGCCGGTCATAGGGCGTGCCGATGAAGGACACATCCCTGTCTCGCCGCCTGTCGTCCCACCCATCGGGGGGTGGAAAATGCACGGTCGGCTCGAACGCGGTCTGGATCTTGATCACATCCCGCGCACTCCGCGCACGGTAGTCCATGACGTTGCAGTCGCGCTGCGTGGCATGCAGATCGAAGTAGGGAATGCACTGCATGTACAACCGCCAGCCTGGGTCGCGGCGGGGGCCGAACGCATTGTCGATCATGTAGCTGACCGTCTTTATGCCCATCGCACGCAGTCGCATCAGGGTCTGCGGTTGAAGTGAAAGCAGTTTGTCCGCCCAGAACACGTCAGGCCGCTCACGTTGAGCTAAACGCAGCACCTCGCGATTTAGACCTTGGACCCAAGGGCCGGTCTGCAATCGGTACAGCGCCTTGCGCAGAAACGGCCTCCGCGGCTCATAATCGTAAGCGTTTAGCGGCACCACGGTATGACCCAGCCGTTCAAGCGCCCACAGCCGGTACTGTGCCGAATCGTTCGGCGATAAGCCCGCTGCATACAAAATTTTCAGCGGCGGCGCGATACCGCCAGGCACCCCAGTCAATCAGGACTCCCGCAGCGCGGCGATCACCTGCTCCGCGTGAATCACA
>CAXTBJ010000081.1:0-16644 GCA_964242585.1 uncultured Bryocella sp. | reverse complement strand
GTGGACAGGGGAAAGGCCACACCGCTGTTGACATTCGGGGCAAACAGGCCGAAGCCGCTGATGCTGAAATCCTGACGGCTTTCCTGCGCATGTCCCGCGGTGAGGGCGCTCACGAGCAGAGCGCCGAGTAACACAATCTTCTTCATGCCTTCCAAAGATCCCTTCGCGATCCGCTACCGCTCTTCCGGCAGCGCCAAAAGGCAGCGTTGCCCATAACAGGCGATCTCCGATATTGTACCCGGCGGAGCCGCCTGAGGCGAAGACGGTGCCATGAGAACGGTAATCCGGCACAGACCGGCCCTCGTCGCCGCTAGCGCCCGCGGTCCTGCTCGAAGCAAAACGGAGCGCCCTGCGCACCCGAGTGCGCCTCCACCACCGCCAAAAAGGCCTGCGCGGCATGGGACAGGGCCGCGCGCTTGCGCCAAACCAGCCGCAGCTGGCGTTCCGTATGCAGCTCCGGCACATCGACCGCCACCAGGGCCTGCGCCGCCAACTCGCGCTCCACGGTGAGCCGCGGCACCAGCGCCACCCCGCTGCCGCTCTCCACAAACCGCTTGATGGCCTCCAGGCTCGGCAGCTCCACCTCCATATTCAGCGGCGTCCGATGGCGTGCAAACGTCTCAATGACCTTCTTGCGCAGCGGCGAAGGCACATTGTGCGCCACAAAGACCTCGCGGCCCAGGCGGGCAATCGAGGTCTGCCCCGCCCCGGCCAGCGCGTGCTGCGGGCCCACGATGCACACCAACTGGTCGCGATACACCACGACGGAGTGCACCTGCGGGTCCTCCGGCCGAAAGCTCAGCACACCCAGCTCCACCGTGTGCTGCAGCACCTCGTCGGCGATGCGGCTGGCCAGCGCCCGCCCTACCGCGACCTTGATCTTCGGGTGCCGGCGGCGAAAGGCGACCAGCACCGGCAGCAGGTACAGGCAGGTGTACTCATTGGCGGCCAGATGCAACCGCCCCGTGTGCAGGGAGCGCAGATCGGCCAGCGCCGCCCCGGCGGCATCGCGCAGGTTCAGCATCTTGCGGGCGTATTCGCCCAGAACCTCGCCCGCATCGGTCAGGGTTCCGTCGCGCGAGGAACGCTCCAGCAATGTCTCTCCCAGCTCCGCCTCCAGCCGGGCGACGATCTGGCTCACCGCCGGCTGCGTGCGGTGCAAACGCGCCGCCGCGCGGGAAAAGCTACGCTCCTCGGCCACCGCGAGAAAGGTTTCCAATTGAAACAAGTCCACGTTTCGTCTCCTTTCGCGGCTTCCACCATGCGGCTCGGCACTGATACCCGCATTAGAAATCTGAATGCGCGCCCCGAACTGCATAAGCGGGCGTTATGATGAGGCTACATGCAAGGCTCGCCTATGACCACGCCGAACCAGATCATTTTCTTCGACACCACCCTGCGCGACGGCGAGCAATCTCCCGGCTGCACGATGCACCATGGCGAGAAGCTGCGCATGGCGCACCAGCTCGCAACTTTGGGTGTGGATGTTGTTGAGGCTGGTTTTCCCATCGCCTCCGATGGGGATTTTCAATCCGTACAGGCGATCGCTCGCGAGGTACGCGGAACCCGAATCGCTGCACTGGCGCGCGCTAAGCCGATTGATATTGAAACTGCTGCGCGCGCCGTTGAACCTTCCTCAAGCGGCAGGATTCATACATTTCTTTCCTCATCCGACATCCACCTGGAACACCAGATGAAGATGTCACGACAGGAGGCACTTGATCTCGCGGGCGAATCCGTGCGGCGTGCCCGGATGCTGGTCGATGACGTGGAATTCTCACCCATGGACGCCACACGCAGCGATCCCGGCTTTCTCCGCACCATGGTCGAGGTAGCCATTGAAGCGGGCGCTCGCACCATCAACATTCCCGACACAGTCGGCTACAGTACGCCTGCGGAGTACGCCGCTATCTTCGCGAGGCTGCGCGAGCTGTCCGGCGCGGACAATGTCATCTTCTCCACGCACTGTCATGACGACCTCGGCCTCGCGGTCGCCAACACCCTGGCCGGTATCCAGGCCGGCGCGCGGCAGGTCGAGGTCACGATTAACGGCATCGGCGAGCGTGCCGGGAATGCGGCGCTCGAGGAGGTTGCCGCAGCCCTGTTGGTGCGTCCGGATGCTTTCCCTTTTCAGTCGCGTATCAAGAACAAGGAGCTGTACCCGACCAGCGTTCTGCTTTCGCAAATTATCTGCCAGAACGTAGCCGCCAATAAAGCCGTGGTCGGGAAAAATGCCTTTGCCCACGAATCCGGCATCCACCAGCACGGCGTTCTCGCCAATCCCTTGACCTACGAGATCATGACGCCTGCCTCCGTCGGAGTCACGGCGAACAATATCGTGCTCGGCAAGCACTCCGGCCGCAAGGCCCTGCAGCACCGCCTGCACGAGCTCGGGCACCCGCTGGCGGGCGAGGAGTTAAACGTCGTGTATCACCGCTTCACCGAACTCGCGGACCGTAAAAAGTCCATCTACGATCAGGATTTAGTGGCGCTGCTGGGCGAACCGGCCACGGTGGCCTGATCTCACCGCTGCAAATTTGTCATCCTGAGCGAACCGAAGGACCCCTGCTCGCTTTCGCTTCCCGCTCCCAGCCCGTGAAGGAACCCGCATGAAGCTCCGTATCGCAGTGCTCGCCGGCGACGGCATCGGCCCCGAGGTAACGCAGGAGGCCGTAACCATTCTGCGCACCGTTGCCGAGGCCGCCGGTCACGAGTTCATCTTCTGCCACGCCCTCATCGGCGGCGTGGCCATCACCGCCGAAGACACGCCGCTGCCACAGGCCACCGTCGCCGCCTGTCTCGCGAGCGACGCCGTACTGCTTGGGGCGGTCGGCGATAACCGGTTCAACCACTTGACTCCGGACAAGCGGCCCGAGGCCGGTCTGCTGCAGATTCGCCAGGTGCTGGGCGGCTTTGCCAACCTGCGGCCCGCGGTCGCGTACCCCGCGCTCGCAGAAACCTCTCCCCTGCGCGCCGAGATCACCCGTGGCGCCGACATCCTGTTCGTCCGCGAACTGCTGGGCGGCCTCTACTTCGGCCAGCCACGCGCCTGGGATAAGGCTCGTGGGGAAGCCCACAACACGATGCGCTACAGCCA
This sequence comes from uncultured Bryocella sp., assembly GCA_964242585.1. Taxonomy (GTDB): domain Bacteria; phylum Acidobacteriota; class Terriglobia; order Terriglobales; family Acidobacteriaceae; genus Granulicella. Next base: position 13,547 of record CAXTBJ010000081.1, on the reverse strand, counting down.
GGCCGAGGTTGAGCGCGTGGCGCGCGTGGCGTTTGCACTCGCCGGCCAGCGCCGCGGCAAGCTCACCTCGGTCGATAAGGCCAACGTGCTCGAGTGCTCGCAGCTGTGGCGCGCGACCGTGGATGCCCTAAAGCCCGAGTACCCCGCCGTCACCGTCGAGCACCAGTTCGTCGACTCGATGGCCATGCACCTGATGAATCGGCCCCGCGACTTCGACGTCGTGCTCACGGAGAATCTCTTCGGCGACATCCTCTCCGACGAGGCCGGCGTGATCACCGGTTCGCTCGGCATGCTGCCTTCGGCCACCGTGGGCGGACGGGTGAACCTGTATGAGCCCGTGCACGGCTCCGCGCCCGACATTGCGGGCACAGGCAAGGCCAACCCGCTCGGCGCCATCCTGACCGCCGCCATGATTCTGCGTCACTCGGCCCACCTCGACGGCGAAGCCTCCGCGATTGAGGACGCGGTCGCGCATGTGCTTGAAGCCAGCCACCGCACCGCGGACATCGCCCGAGGCAGCACAGCGGCTACCGTCACCACCACACGCATGGGAGCGCTCGTGCGCGAAGCCCTGGCCGGTTCGCTGGACCGCTCCCAATCGATGCACGCCGTCTAGACCTCAAAACCCATGCGTCACGCCCTCCATGCCGCCGCTCTCGCCCTGCTCGCCGCCGCCGCAGCTTGCGTGCCGGGCCATGCGCAGATCTCGGACCCCAACCAGCTCGTCGTCGGCCCACCCCGGCCGCATACACAGCAACCCCCGCGGCCCGGCAAGGGCAAAACCGGCAACCTGCAATGGCTTTGGCAATACACGCAGCCCATGCCGAACGGCAACGCCGTCGCGCTGTGGAACGACGACCGCTTCCCCGCACTGCTGGCCGACCAATTCAAACAGCCGCAGGCCTTCTGGGGCAAGCAGGTAGCGCTCGCCGATGTGATTCCACGCTTCCTCGCACGCTACAGCGAAATCAATGCGAAGGACAATCGTTACCTCACCCTTGACGGGTGCGTGCCCAGCTTCTGCGCCGCGCACGGGCTCCTCTGGGCCGATCTTGGACTGAACCAAAGACAGCCCGAGCCCCTGCTCGTCTTCGCCGCGGTGAACTGGACCACCGAAACCCACACCACCGACGAGGCCGGCGCGGACTATAACCTGTGGCTCTTCCCCTCGCGGCAGCTTTCCGCCGATGCTCTGCCCTTTGCTCTCACCAGCGCCATCGCCGATTGGGACGCACGGCTGGCACAGGCTCATCGCGGCGTGCCGCACATCGTCAACGCCATCCTCGTCGAGCCGGACGGCACGCCGTTCGCCCTCAACCCAAAAGTAGCAGGGGCAAACACTCTGCCGCCGCAGCCGGACACGGTAACGCCCAAAACGCCGGAGAGTGAGTGATGGCTACACGACGCTTCATCGCAGGAAGCCTGTCGCTCCTCATTACAATTAAAGTGGTTCTTCCCTGCCTTGCCCAGAACAGAGCGACAGCTGCGACTCTAGGCTCCCAGTCCGACGCGCAATGGATCGCCTCCTACGCACCCGGTTGCTCGTCTACGACCACCCACTGCGGCACTACCAGTACCTTTGTCTGGGACCCCCACTTCGCATCGCTCATACGCCGCTCCTTGACCCAGGAGCAATCCTGGTGGGTAGACGGGCACGCCGGATCGGCCTCCGTGCTCAGTCTCGCCAAGGCCTATCTCGGGATTACTGATGAGAAGACCTATTTCGACAACAATCGCTTTCTCAGCGTTAGCGGCTGCATTCCCCATGCCTGCACCGTCAAAGGTTTTCTCTGGATCGACACCGGGGCGCAGTCTCCGACAGTCCTTTTTGTCGCGGAACAGCTGGTGGTAACGGCTAGCCACGAACAAGACCTCGGATACCACCTCTGGATCTACACAAGCACCAACGGCAATTTAAAAAAATTGCCCCCAGACTTCTTGTCCAGCCTCCAACGCTGGCACGACAGGATCAGCGCCTCAGCACCTGACTGGTCGCCACAAACCTTCCGCCTCGTCACGATTGTCGCGCGGGATGGCCGCATGGCGGACGTGACCTACAACGTGCTGCTTGAGCAAGCGCACCAGAACTCCTCCTCTCAGCCCGGAGCCAAGCCATGATCCAACCTCGCACACTATTCGAAAAAGTCTGGCAGGGGCACGTCGTCGCCGAGCCCGCGGGTGAGCCCACGCTGCTCTACATCGATCTGCAGCTCGTCCACGAGGTCACCAGTCCGCAGGCCTTTGACGGGCTTCGCCTGGCCGGCCGCCCCCTGAGCCGGCCCGACCGTCATCTTGCCACCGTCGATCACAACGTGCCCACCACCAGCGCGGAGGCTCGTCTCGTGATCGCCGACGACATCGCCGCCGCGCAGGTCAACGCGCTGCGCCGCAACTGCGCCGAATTCGGCATCGAGTTCTTCGATGTCCAAGACGCCGCGCAGGGCATCGTGCACATGATCGGTCCCGAGCTCGGCGCGACTAAGCCCGGCATGACGATCGTCTGCGGCGACTCGCACACCTCCACCCACGGTGCCTTCGGTGCGCTCGCGTTCGGCATCGGCACCAGCGAGGTCGAGCACGTCATGGCCACGCAAACCCTGCCGCAATCCAAACCCAAAACCTTCCGCATCAACGTCGAAGGCGATCTGCCCTACGGCGTCACCGCCAAGGACATCATCCTCGACATCATCGGCCGCATCGGCACGGATGGTGCGACGGGCTTTGTCATCGAGTACGCCGGCTCAGCCATCCGCGCGCTCTCGATGGAAGGCCGTATGACGATCTGCAATATGAGCATCGAAGCCGGTGCCCGCGCCGGCATGATCGCTCCCGATGAAACCACCTTTACGTACCTGAAGGGCCGCCGCTTCTCGCCAGGCACCCTGTCTTCTGATTTGCCCTCTTCCTCTGATTTGTTATCCCGCAGCGGAGCGGAAAGATCGGCTTTTACCAGCGCGAGGGCCGAAGGCACAAGCCCGAACATCGACGAAGCCGCCTGGACCCTGGCCGTCCAAAACTGGAGTGCCCTCATCACCGATGAAGGCGCGATCTTCGACCGCGAGCTCACCCTTGACGCCACGCAGCTCACCCCTCATGTCACCTGGGGCACCTCGCCGGGCATGGTCACGAGCATCGAGAGTACCGTACCCTCGCCCGATGCCGCGCTCACCGAAGCCGACCGCAAGAGCTTTACGCGCGCGCTCGAATACATGGGCCTCCAAGCCGGCACCCGCCTCGAAGATATCGCCGTAGACGCGGTCTTCCTCGGCTCCTGCACCAACGCCCGCATCGAAGACCTGCGCGCCGCCGCCGACATTGTGCGTGGTCACCATGTGGCCACCACCGTCCGCGCGATGGTCGTTCCCGGCTCCCAGGTCGTCAAGCGCCAGGCCGAAGCCGAAGGCCTCGATGACATCTTCAAACGCGCAGGCTTTGAGTGGCGCGAGCCCGGCTGCAGCATGTGTCTCGGCATGAACCCCGACATCCTCGCGCCCGGCGAGCGCTGCGCTTCCACCAGCAACCGCAACTTCGAGGGCCGACAGGGCCGCGGTGGTCGCACGCATCTGCTCTCACCGGTGATGGCCGCCGCAGCCGCGATCACCGGCCACCTTACCGATGTGCGCAAGTGGCACACCGACCCGCATCACGAAAGTCACACGCCAGTCTCGACCTTTCATCTCGATCTCGCCAGTGGCGGTTCCGCCTAGCCGATTCACGAAACGCAATACGCTTCCTCTGCGCCCTTTGCATGCCTTCCTTCGCGCCCTCCGCGTTCGCCGTCGCCCTTCGCCTCGAGGTACACCATGACTCCCGTCAACATTCTTTCCAGTACCGCCGTCCCCCTGCCGATGCCCAACATCGACACCGACCAAATCATCCCAAAACAGTTCCTCAAGCGTATCGAGCGCACGGGCTATGGCGAGTTTCTCTTCTTCGATTGGCGCCGCATCCAGGAAGGCCCGCACACCGGCGCCGAGCAGCCCGACTTCGTGCTGAATAAACCCGAGTACAAGGGTGCCGAGATCCTCATCGCCGAAAAGAACTTCGGCTGCGGCTCTTCGCGTGAGCACGCCGCCTGGGCCATCTTTCAGTACGGCTTCCGCGCCGTCATCGCGCCCAGCTTCGCGGACATCTTCTACTCCAACGCGGGCAAGAACGGCATCGTGCTCGTGCGCCTCGCTGAAGAAGACGTGCAAATACTGCTCGCACGCTCTGCAACCAATCCGCAACACAAGATCACCATTCATCTCGAAGCCCAAACCGTCATCGACGAGCTCGGCTTCCACGCGCACTTCGATATCGATCCCTTCCGCAAGGAATGTCTGCTGCACGGCCTAGACGACATCGGCCTCACCCTGCGCCACGCCGACGCGCTTACCCGCTATGAGTCCAAGCACGACAACGAGTTCTGGCTCGCGCCCAAGGCTTCGCACGCATGAAGATATGGCTCGCTCCTGTAGCTGTCCTTGCGCTAATGCTGCCTGTGGCCGCACAAACACCCGTGCCTGCAAATCAGTCCCCGGCATCGTTGCCGGCCTCATCGCCCGCCCCGTCGTCTGCTCCGCTCCCGGCAGCACTCTCAACATCTCACAAGCTCTTCCTGGGCAATGCCGGCGACCAGGATAACGCCGACTGCCTTCGCGCCTACAACGGTTTGTATGCCGCGCTCTCCCAGCTGGGCCGTTACGAGCTTGTAAATGATCCCTCCGCGGCCGACCTCGTACTCGAACTTCACTACGAATTCAGTCTTGGTGCAGGCGTAAATGGAAGTTCCGCCAACACACCGCGGCAATTTCGTGTCGTCCTGCTGGACCCCAAAACACACTTCGTTCTCTGGGCACTCATCGAGCGCACCAACTACGCCGCGCTTGAGCGCAACCGCAACAAAAATCTGGATGAGGTGGTTGGCGTACTGGCCACTGACCTCGACAGCCTGCTCAGTGCCAAGCCGCCCGCGAACAAGTCCAGCATTCACCATGGCCTCTTTCAATAGTTCACTGCAAGAAAGTTCCCTCATGTCGCAAAGCAACGTGCCCGGCAAGACAAACTCCGTCGCCCTCACCGAAGGCCCCTCGCGCGCCGCCGCGCGCAGCTACCTACGCGGCGTCGGCTTCAGCAAGGAAGATCTGCATAAGCCCATCATCGGTGTCGCCAACACCTGGACCGAGATCGGCCCCTGCAACTTTCACCTGCGCCAGGTTGCCGAGGCGGTCAAGCAAGGCATCCGCGAAGCCGGCGGCACGCCGATGGAGTTCAACACGGTCACCATCTCCGATGGCATCACCATGGGGACCGAAGGCATGAAGGCATCGCTGATCTCGCGCGAAGTGATCGCCGACAGCATTGAACTGGTCACGCGCGGCAACAGCTTCGACGGGCTCGTCTGCATCGCCGGCTGCGACAAGAACATGCCCGCCGCCATCATGGCACTCGCGCGGCTCGATATTCCCGGCATGATGCTGTACGGCGGCAGCATCGCCCCCGGCTTATTGAAGCAGCCCGATGGCAGCACCAAAGAAATCACCATTCTGCAGGTCTTTGAGGGCATGGGCTCGCACGCCGCGGGCAAGATCGACGACGACCAGCTCGAGGCCCTGGAAGCCGCGGCCTGCCCCGGCCCCGGTGCCTGCGGCGGCCAGTTCACAGCCAACACCATGGCCATGGCCGGCGAGTTTCTCGGCATCTCGCCCATCCAGATCACCGGCGTTCCCGCCATGTCGAAGGACAAGCACGAAGCCTCGCGCGAAGCCGGCCGCTATCTGATGGATCTCGTGCGGGAGGGCATCACACCGCGTCAGATCCTCACACGCGAGGCACTTGAAAACGCCATCACCGCCGTGTGCGCCTCGGGTGGCTCGACCAACGCCGTGCTGCATCTGATTGCCATCGCACACGAACTCGATATCCCGCTCACGATGGAAGATTTCGACCTCATCTCGGAGCGCACACCTTTTATCTGCGATCTTTCGCCCGGTGGAAGATACGCCGCCAAGGACTACCAGGAGGCCGGCGGCTCGCGCGTGCTGGCGAAGCGTTTGCTCGACCGCGGTCAACTGCATGACATCCTCACCGTTACCGGCAAGAGCCTGCACGAGGAGGCGCTACTCGCTGAAGAAACACCTAAACAGCCCGTGATCCGCGGCTGGGCCGATCCACTCAAAGCCACCGGCGGTCTCGTCATCCTCCGCGGCAATCTCGCCCCGGAAGGTTGTGTGGTCAAGGTCGCCGGCCACGAGCGCATCCTGCATACCGGCCCCGCCCGCGTGTTCAACAGTGAAGACCTCTGCCACGCCGCCGTGGAACGCAGCGAGATCAAACCGAACGATGTGCTCGTCATCCGCTACGAAGGCCCCCGCGGCGGCCCCGGTATGCGCGAGATGCTCGCCGTTACCGCCGCCATCAAAGGCATTCCCGAACTGAGCGAAACCGTCGCGCTGCTGACCGATGGCCGCTTCTCCGGTGCCACACGTGGGCTGATGGCTGGCCATGTCGCCCCTGAAGCGCAACTCGGTGGACCGATTGCCGCCGTGCGTGACGGCGATAGCATCACCTTCGACATCCCCAATCGCAAACTCACGCTCAATCTCTCCGATGAAGAGATCGCCACACGCCTTGCGGATTTCCATGCACCAGACGCGCGTTATAAGCGAGGTGTCTTCGCCAAATATGCGAACAGCGTAAGCGGCGCAAACGAAGGGGCGATCACAACATGATTCCCGCTGCCTCCACCCCTGCAGCAAACACCTGCATCGCAACGGTTCACCAATTTAACCAACGATCAGCCGAGAACCCAGCCATTCCTTTAACGGAACAGCTTCCCATACGTATGCAAACAGGGAACGATGTCATCCATCAGACGACAAGGAATCGTCACCGCTTCCATCTTTTGGACGGGCTCCGCGGCGTGGCTGCCATTTTGGTGTCGGCTGTCCACGCTCCGGATATCGGTCAGTTCATCGGTCTTCATAGCGGCTTTCTTGCGGTTGACTTTTTCTTCTGCCTCAGCGGATTTGTTATCGCCTTCTCCTATGAACGACGCCTAGCAACCGGCCTCAAGATGAAGACCTTTGTCGTTGCACGTTTTATTCGGCTCTACCCCGACTACCTCTTTGCCATGCTTGGCGGAATGCTCCTCTTCGCAAAGACGCATTACCTGGTTGGCCAGCGCTTTTCAGATGTGCGCTCCTTCGTCGTCCTGTCCCTCTTCAGCTTTTTCATGATCCCCAACGTGGTGGGCCGTTTGCACCCGTTTCTCTTCCCTTTGGACTTTCCTGCGTGGTCCATGTTCTATGAAATCGTCGCCAATATAGGCTATGCACTCTCTATCCGAATACTTGGCATCAGGGCATCGGTTCCCTGGATCGGATGGATCGCGAGTCTGGCCATTCTGGTGCTTGGTTATGTACGCGGAACAACTTTAACGCAATACGGCTGGCTCAGTACGCGTCCTTTGCTTATCTACGCGCTTGCCCGGGTTATTCTTTGTTTCAGCAGCGGCGTCATCCTACTACGGCTTTATCGTGCGATGCCGGTTGTCTCTGTTCTTTCTGGCCTTCAGCCCTACCTTTGGCTTCCCGTTTGCGTAGGCGTGCTCTCAATCCTGTTCGCTCCCTTCGTCTTTACCCAGGCGGAAACTTTTCACCTCCTGGCGATCGGTCTGCTGTTTCCTTTATTGATCTTGCTGGGAGCATTCGCAAAAGTAGGCCGATCGTACGAAGGCCTTTGCTCGTTTCTTGGTGACATCTCCTATCCTTTTTACCTCTTCCATGTTCCTTACTTTCACAGTCTGCAAGGCCTCAAGTATGAGGTTCTGATTCATCGGCGCCCTTCGGTACTGGTCGAAACAATCGTACTGATCTTTCTTTCCTACGGCATGACCAGATATGTCGATGCGCCAACCCGCAAATGGTTGACAGCTCGCTTCAACACCAAATCCGCTCCTGCCGCACGAGCGGCTTGAGACTTTATCGCTCGCCGAAAGGGATCTATGAACAACCAACACCCCACCCTCACCGGAGCCGAAATTCTCTGGGCCACACTCGCCGGCGAAGGCACGACCACCATCTTCGGCTATCCCGGCGGCGCGATTCTGCCCATCTACGATGCCCTGCGCAAGTTCCCCACCATCCATCACGTGCTTGTGCGCCATGAGCAGGGTGCCTCGCACATGGCCGACGGCTACGCCCGCGCCTCCGGCCGTGTCGGCGTGTGCATGGCGACCTCCGGACCCGGCGCGACAAACCTTGTCACCGGCCTGGCCACGGCCATGCTTGACAGCATTCCGGTGGTCGCCATCACGGGCCAGGTCTCTTCCAAGGTGCTCGGCTCGGATGCCTTCCAAGAGGTCGACATCACAGGGATCACGCTGCCCATCACCAAACATAATTTTCTCGTGACACGTGCCGAGGACATCGCCGTCACCGTGCGGCAGGCGTTCCAGATCGCGCGCGCCGGCCGCCCAGGGCCGGTGCTGGTGGACATTACAAAAGACGCGCAACAGGGTACGGCCACCTTCGACTTCGATCAATCCAAGCCTCGCGCCGCCCGTCCGCACCCCATGCTCAAGGCCGAAAACAAAGCCCTGCAGCAGGCCGCGGAGCTCATCAAAGCCGCGAAAAAGCCGGTGATTCTCGCCGGGCATGGCGTGGTCGAATCCGGTGCGCAGGCCGAGGTGCTCGCCTTTGCGGAGGCGCGCCAGATCCCCATCGCCAGCACGCTGCTGGGTCTGGGCGCGATCCCCGCAGGGCATCCGCTCTCGCTCGGCATGATGGGGATGCACGGTGAATCATGGGTGAACAATGCCATTCAAGAGGCCGACCTGCTGCTCGCCTTCGGCATGCGTTTTGACGATCGTGTCACCGGCAACCTGAATCACTACGCTCAGAACGCTAAAAAAATTCATGTCGAAATCGATCCGTCGGAGATCAATAAAAATGTGCGCGTGGATGTGGCACTCATCGGCGATCTGAAGAAGGTGCTGGCCCAACTCGCCCCCATGGTGCCCGCCGCGCACAATGGCGACTGGCTCAAGCAGATCAACACCGGCAAGGGCGAGGTTGCCGTGCGCGACATCATCAATCTGCCCGACAACGGCCATCTCTACGCCGCGCATGTCATCCATGACATCTGGCGCGAGGCGCAGGCCGCGGGCCGTCTGCACGACACGATCATCGTCACCGACGTGGGCCAGCACCAGATGTGGGAGGCGCAGTATTTCAAACACGAAGCTCCGCGCTCGCTCATCACCTCCGGCGGTCTGGGCACCATGGGCTTTGCGCTGCCCGCGGCCATCGGGGCGAAATTTGCCTGCCCTGAAAAAGATGTGTGGGTGATCGCCGGCGACGGCGGATTCCAGATGACCGCGTGTGAGCTGTCGACGATCGTCCAAGAAGATCTTGCCGTCAACATCGCCGTGATCAATAACGGCTTTCTCGGCATGGTGCGGCAATGGCAGGAGGCCTTCTACGACAAGAATTACTCGGCCTCCCCGATCCTCTCGCCGAACTTCGTCATGCTCGCCGCCGCGCACGGCATCGCGGGCGCAAACGTCACCGAGCGCGGGGAGGTCATTCCCACCGTTACGCGTTCACGCACCGGAGGCCGCGCCTGCCTGATCAACTTCCAGGTGGAAAAGGAAGACGGCGTCTACCCGATGATCGCGCCGGGCGCCGCGCTGCATGAGATGGTGCGCCGGCCCAGCAAGGACCCCCTGCTCGAAACAGCGGAGGACGCCTAGTGAGGGGCATGCGACTCGCTCTGCCGCTCGTGCTGACGGCTTGTGCCGCCCACGCGCAACTGCAGGTCTCCACCCTTCACATCCGCGTGCTTAACGGCCGCAAGGGCAGCCCCGTCAAGAACGCGAGTGCCACCATGACCGTGGTTCCCATTGGGCCTTATGCCACGCCGCTTGAGCGCAAGACAGATGCCCAGGGCTCCTTTTCAATGCTGGTCGAAAGCGATGTCAAAGGGGATGTCCAGCTACGCGCCCTGGTGCTGCGCTACCCCACCTGCCGTTACGTGCCCAAAGCCGACCGCAAGAAGCCGCCGATGATCTATGCCGTGCATGACATCCTCACGCACGGCATCGTGTCGGACAATCGTTGCAGCAAGCGCACCGTCGCCCCCACGCCTGGGGAGCTCACCCTCTTCGTTCGCCCGCTGCACTGGTGGGAGCGGTTGAGCTACTAATTTCACAACCGCACACCGAATTCAAGGAAGCCATGCTCCACACCTTCGTTGCCCTTGTTGAAGACAAACCCGGCGTGCTCACGCGTGTGGCCTCGCTGTTCCGGCGGCTGAGTATCAACATCGTTTCGCTGACGGTGGGCGAAAGCGAGCGGCCCGACACCTCGCGTATGACCATCGTCTGCGAAGCGCCGGAAACCGCCGCGCATCGCATCCGGGCCTCGCTCTACAAGCTCGAAACCACGGTGGATGTGGATGAGGTAAACCGCGCCGAGGCCGTGGTACGCGAGCTTTGCCTGATCAAGGTGGCGGCCGGCCCAAGCTCACCGCACGGCGTTCACTCGCGTTCGCAAATCTTTGAGTTGGCCACCGTGTTTCGTGCGCGCGTGGTGGACCTCGCGCCCGAAAGCATCATGCTGGAGATGACCGGCTCCGCTTCCAAGATTGAAGGCCTGCTGCAGGTGCTGCGTGAGAGCGGCTACCAGGTGCTGGAGGTCTCGCGCACGGGCCGCATGGCCATGCGGCGCGGCCAACACACCAGCCGCGTGCTGAAGGCGCTCGGCACCAGGCAGGACGGTTTGACTACACACGAGACGCTCGATCCCGACGCGCTTCCGGAAGAGGAAACAATTCCAAATCAGTTCGACGAGCACGAGGCCTGAAGCCTGTCCGAAGCGAATCAGAAGACAAACGCGGAGTACGCGGTGTATGCCAAGGGACGCAGCGTAACACCGCACACTCCGCAAACACCGCATTGGCAGTCCCAATATAGAAAAACGAGGAACCATGGCAAAGACATACCACGACAACGACGCAGACCTCTCCCTCATCCAGGCCAAGAAGGTCGCCATCATCGGCTACGGTTCGCAGGGCCACGCACATGCATTGAACCTGAAAGACTCCGGCGTTGACGTAAGGGTTGGGCTTCGACCCGGCTCGGCTTCCGCGAAAGAAGCGGAGAGTGTTGGCCTGCAGGTAATGAGCAACCTCGAAGCCGCGCAGTGGGCCGACGCCGTGATGCTGCTCGTACCCGATCAGACCGCCGCCAAGGTGTATCAGGAGATCGCATCGGCGTTTGAAACCGAGGGCTCCGACGGTGAGCCCAAGACGCTGATGTTCGCCCATGGCTTCAACATCCGCTTCCGCACGATCACACCGCCGGCCACCATCGACGTCTCGCTCGTAGCGCCCAAAGGCCCCGGCCATCGCGTACGTGAGGTCTTCACCGAAGGCGGCGGCGTTCCCGGCCTCGTGGCCGTGGAGCAGGATGCCAGCGGCAAAGCCCTGCAGATCGCACTCAGCTATGCCAAAGGCATTGGCTGCACGCGCGGCGGCGTGCTCCAAACCACCTTCACCGAGGAGACCGAGACCGATCTGTTCGGTGAACAGGCCGTGCTCTGCGGCGGTACCGCGGCGCTCGTCAAGGCGGGCTTTGAGGTGCTCACCGAAGCCGGGTATCAGCCCGAGATCGCCTACTTCGAGGTGCTGCACGAGTTGAAGCTGATCGTCGATCTGCTCTATCGCGGCGGCCTCGAATACATGCGCTATTCGATCTCCGACACCGCCGAATGGGGCGATTATGTCTCCGGCCCGCGTGTGGTAACGCCCGCGGTGAAGGACGCCATGCGCGGTGTGCTCGCCGACATTCGCGACGGCAGCTTCGCCAAGCGCTTCATCGAAGAAAACGAGACCGGACGCAAGGAGTTTGCGCGTTACCGCGAGGCCGAGCGTGCGCACCCGGTCGAAAAAGTCGGTGCGGAGCTGCGCCGGGGTATGCCGTTCCTCGATCCCGTGAAGGTGGAAAACGGCACCGTCGTAAAGGCATAACGGACGCAAGCACAAGACGAGGCACCTGCCAGGGTGTCTCGTCGCCTCTCAAAGCCGGCCCCTTCGCGACGCATCCAAGAGAGCTATGTCATCCACCGCGCTCCAACTCACGGCCTTCGGACTCGACAAGCTGCAACTGACCCGAATTGAGATCGCGGCACCCGGCCCGGGCCAGGTGCATGTGCGCCTGCACGCCGCGTCGTTGAACTACCGCGATCTGATGGTCGCCACGGGCCAGTACAACCCCAAGATGCAGCTGCCCCGCATCCTCGGCTCCGACGCGGCCGGCGAGATCGTCGCCGTGGGCGAGGGGGTAACGGACCTGAAGCCGGGCGACCGCGTGGCCAGCCTCTTCTTTCAGGACTGGGCGGACGGCGAGATCACGCAGGCCGTGGGCAGGTCCGCGCTCGGCGGCTCCATCGACGGCGTCTTCGCCACCGATCGCCTGCTGCCCGCGCACGGCGTAATCCGCATCCCCGGCACGCTCTCCTTTGAGCGGGCCGCGACCCTGCCCTGCGCCGCCCTGACCGCCTGGAACGCGCTGGTCGAAAAGGGCAACCTGCACGCCGGGCAGACCGTACTGATCCAGGGCACGGGCGGGGTTTCGCTGTTCGCCCTGCAGATCGCCAAGGCCCATGGAGCGCGGGTGATCCTCACCAGTTCGTCCGACGAAAAGCTCGCACGCGGCCGCGCCCTGGGCGCCGACGAGACCATCAACTATCGCTCCACGCCGGACTGGGATGCCGCGGCGCTGACGCTGACGGGCGGCACCGGCGTCGATCATGTGGTCGAGGTGGGCGGTTCAGGCACGATGAGCAGGTCCTTCAACGCCGTGCGCCCCAGCGGGCAGATCTATTTGATCGGTATCTTGTGCGAGCCGGGCAAAGGCGTAGATGTACTGCCGGTGCTGCGTAAGTCGATTCACCTCAACGGGGTCTACGTCGGCAGTCGCGCCATGTTCACGCGTATGCTGGCCGCCTTTGAGGCGAACGCGCTCGAACCGGTTATGGACCGCACCTTTCCGCTGGGGGAGGCAAAGGTGGCGTTTGAATATTTGCAAAGCGGCCGGCACTTCGGCAAGATTGTGCTTTCGCTAACCTGAAGGAAGAAATCTAGAGCCGTTCTCAGCAGGTAGGGTCTCACCGTCATCCTGAGCAACGGCTAGCCACCGCCGGGTAGTCTGCCGTCATCCTGAACACTGGCCTAGCTATCGCTAGGCAGTCTGCCGTCATCCTGAGCGTAGCGAAGGATCTCTGTATTCTGCTTGCGGCTGCTCTAAACCCATCGGGAACCGCCATAAGCGCCCGGCCTTTGTTACTTCTGTTGCCATTCGCGCAGCCGTGGTCCCCATGGAGCGCCTTTGCTCGATGGGGTGGGAAGGGATCTGCGGTTCGGCTCGGTGCAGCCACGGGGGATCTGCTCTGAGCACATCCATCTGAGCGCATCCATCTGAGCGCATCTAAACGCGCAGCAAGACAAGACGCGCAGCAAGACAAGACGCGCAGCAAGACAAGACGCGCAGCAAGACAAGACGC